>NZ_JBJJBV010000219.1:0-11168 GCF_045446735.1 Nocardiopsis protaetiae | reverse complement strand
GCGGCACGGTAGAACAGCATGTGGAGCCTCTGGTGGGGCGGGTTTTCTTGGTCGTTAATCCATCTACCAGGGGCTTCTTGCTGTTCAGAAGGGCTTCAGGGAGACCGGTACGGGGCTGTGACCTGCACCTTCAGGATGAAAAAGGCTCAGTTCCGGCGATCAGAGGTGGAGGTCCCATATGGGCTCGGCCGCGCACAGTCGGATCGTCGTTCCTGCACTGCCTCTCTCGTCTCAGGCCACCGTTCCGAGTGGAGCGGATAGCGGGTATGGGCAGGGCGATCAATCTTTCAGGATCAAGCAGAAAACGATGAAGGTGAGCGCCGACCCGCAACCGTAGCCGCGTGGGGCAGACCCGGGCCAAGTGGCCGGAACCGGCCATGCGGACGGACCGGAACGGGCCCGTCACCTCGCGCGCACGGGTACCGGGTCCCGTTCCGTGCTCCCCGATGAACGTTTTGTCACCGGTCGAACCGTAATCTTCCTCTGGGCGTCCCACCTCCCACACGCCCGGAACCCGGCACCGTTCCCCGAAAGGCAGTCCCCCATGCGGCGCACCCTGGCTCTGACCGTGTGCCTGCTCGCGCTCACCGCCTGCACCGGCACCGCGGCGGACGACCCTGGCGAGGACACCCCCGAGACCGTCGAGGACCTCGCCGAGGAGGGGCCCGTCGGCCTGGCGCTCGTGCACCGCGGCTACGAGGGCGGCGACCCGGAGACCGACCAGGCCCTGGTGTTCCACGACGCGGAGACGGGGCACCCCCTGCACCGGTTCGACCTGCCCGACGGGTCCGTCGACCCCATGGCCGCCGCGCCGCCGGTGCACACGCGCTTCTCCGAGGACTGGGCGTACTACGTGTACGCCACCCGCGAACCCAACGCCGTCCACGTCGCCGTCCTCACCGACGCCGAGCAGACCCCGCCCACCGCCGAGCCGACGGAGGGGGAGGAGCCCTCCGCGTTCTTCTACCTGCCGGTGGAGAGCATCACCCCGCCCGCCGGGGAGGTGCTGTCCGCCCCGGCGGTGCACGGCGACCGGCTGTGGTTCGTCTCCGACAACCCCGCCGACGCCAACCCGCCCCGGGTCCTGTCGGTGCCCCTGGACGCCCCCGGAGGCACCCCCAACCAGGAGGGCAGCCTGCCGCTGGGCGAGAACCGGCGGCCCAGCGACTGGTCGCTCACCCCGGACGGGGCCCTGCACATCCGCAACAGCGTGCAGACCCGGCAGGTCAACGGGGGTGGGAACCTCGTGGTGCGCGAGACCGCGGGCAGCGTCGTGAACGCCACCCTGACCATCGACGGGGCCTCGTGGCAGAGCTTCGACGACGCGCCGGTCTGGGGTGCGGGGACCGCGCTGCTGCGTTCGGCCGCCACCGGCGGCGAGCCCTCGGCGGGCGCCTACCTGGTGTCCGTCGACGGGCAGGGGCACACCGCGGCCCGGATCCTGGAGGACGCCGACGGGCCCGTCGAGCAGTACGCGCTGCCCGCCGAACGCGACGCCGCGCTGGTGCAGACGCCCGCCGCCTGGTTCCGGGTCGACCTGGACGAGGGCGGGCAGGTCGCCGGGACCGAGGAGCTGTTCCCCCGGTTCCACGACGCGTCCATGGACGGGTGGCCGCTGGCCGTGCGCTGGGTGCGCACCCCGATCACCGCGGAAAGTTCAGACGAATGAGACATTCCGGACGGCTACCCCGCGTTGACCCTCAGGCACGGACTTTACTATCGTCCGTAATCTCCCGGTGGTCGGAAAACCACCCGGAGGAACCCCCGCCCCCGAACAAATGGAAAGGTCCCGATGTCGCACGTCGGTATTGAGAATCACGATGCCCTCGCAACCGGCGGAGAACAGCTCGGACAGGAAACCGACAATCTCCGAACCCAGATGAACCAGCTCATCGACGACATGAGCCAGGACGCCAACGTCCTCCAGGGCCAGGCGCTCAAGGACTTCAACGACGCCAAGCAGGCGCTGTCGGAGCGCTTCGAAGAGCTCATGACCTGGTGCGGGCAGAACGGCATCAAGTTGAACGAGGGCCAGGGCCAGTTCAACCTCACCGACCAGGAATCCAGTGACGTCCTCGGGCAGTCCGCCGGCGACCTCGGCGGACTTTCCCGGCCGATCAACGCCTGACCCCCCGATTTCCCTCTTTTCGAGAAAGGGCGTACCCCCATGGGAGCCTCCAACTACGACGTCTACGGCGACGTCGCCGGCATCCAGGGCCTGGCCGAGGACCAGCAGGCGCACCTGGGCCGGTTCACCGCGATCATGAGCCAGATCCACGAGCAGTCCGAGTCCACCGTGAGCAAGTGGGAGGGGTCGGGCAGCGCGCAGTTCCAGAACAAGGCGCAGGAGTTCGACACCCACTTCTCCGAGGTGAACGCGGCGTTCTCGACCCTCATCGCCGCGACCAGTGACACCGCGGACAACTACAGCAAGCTCACCCGATACCTGGACGGTCTGTTCTAGTAGGCTCGGCCACCATGTCCACCCCGCCCCAGGCCGACCCGGAGCCGCACCTCCCCGAGGCGTTCCACTACACGCCCGACGAGGAGAAGTACGTCCTCCAGGCGGACGCGCTGCGCCACCGCCAGCTGCGGTCGGCGCTGCTGTACGGGTCCAGCCGCTACTGGCGGCGCCGCCAGCCGGTGTGGCCCGCGGTGATCGGCGGACTGATCCTCGTCGCGCTGATCTGCGGTGTCATCGCCCTGGTGGGCGCCTTCGGCCGGCAGCAGGAGGTCAACACCGAACGCGGGTGGGGCGTGAACGCCCAGGAGACGTCCGCGCGGCCCTGACCCGCCGCCCACCACACCTAGGGGGTCCTTCCTCTCATGTCCTCATGGGCGCCCGGGTACGAGACGCCGGTCCCGTTGACGCAGGGCCGCCGGGCCCGCATCGTGCGCGCGACCCGCTCCGCCAGCGGGGCCGACGTCGTGCTCAAGGTGATGCCGCCGAACCGGGGGCGGACCGAGCTCGAACGGCTGCGCGACCTCAGCGGAGTGCCCGGGGTGGTGCCGCTGCTGGACGCGGGGAGCACCGCGGACGGGAACATGTTCGTGGCGCTGCCGTTCTACGCGGACGGGTCGTTCGCCGAACTGCTGGCGAACAAGGGGCCGGCGCCGGTCCAGGAGGCGGCGGCCGTCGCGCGCCGGATCTCGGAGGCCCTGGAGGCGATGCACCGGCGCGGAATGCTGCACGGGGACGTGTGCCCGGGGAACGTGCTGCGCGCGGGGCGCACCCCGGTCCTGACCGGGTTCGGTTCGGTGCACCGCCCGGGTGACGCCCTGCCGCCGCCGGACCCTCGTTCCGAGTCGTTCCTGCACGCCGCCCCGGAGGCGCTGCGCGGCGAACCGCGCACCCCGGCGTCGGACGTGTACCAGCTGGCGTCCACGGTGTGGACGCTGCTGGTGGGGCGGCCGCCGTTCGCCGACGGCGAGTTCGACCCGCGCACCTACGCCCAGCGGGCGCTCACCCACGAGGTCCGGCCGGTCCCCCGCGACGACGTGTCCCGCAAGCTGCGCGGGGTGCTCACCCGCGCGCTCGCCAAGGACCCGGGCGAGCGCTACCCGAGCGCGGCGGCCTTCGCCAACGCCTTCGAACAGGCCCGCACACCCCGCCCCACCCCCGAACCCACCGGCCCTCAGCCCCCGGCGGCCGTCTGGAACGCACCCGCCGCTCCGAACCCGGATGTACCGGGCGGTAGCCATCCTGCACCGCTACCCGGCAACACACCCTCCGGCACACAGCCCTCTACAGCCACATGGAACCCAGAAACCCCGGGCACCGCACAGCCCCCAGCAGCCGCATGGGCTACTGAGACAGCACCCGCCACAGCACCCACACCCGGCACGGCCCCTTCCGCCCCGCACCCCGCAGCGGGCACATGGGCCGCCGAGGCAACACCCACCGCACCGGCGACACCACCCGCACCGAGCACCACACCGGCCTCACCGCATCCCGGCGCAGCACCCTCGGGCGCACAACCCCCGGCGGCCGCATGGAACACACCCGGTGCTCCGAACCCGGATGTACCGGGCGGCAGCCATCCTGCACCGCTGCCCGGCAACGCACCCTCCGGCGCACAGCTCCCTACAGCCGCATGGGCTACTGAGGCAGCACCCGCCGCACCGGCGCCGAGCGCACCGGCGGCATCACCCCTACCGGGCAACACACCGCTCCCACCGCCCCCGGGTGCACACCCCGCGCCCGGCGCGGCGCCCTCTGGCGCGCACCCCACGGCGGCCACATGGAACACACCCGCCTCTCCAGTCCCGGGAGCCCCTGGAAACACGCCGCCCCCGGGAACAGCCGGGGCACACACGCCCCCAGGCGTACCCGGCGACGGCCGTCCTGCGCCGCTGCCAGGCGCGGCGCCCTCCGGCGCGCAACCCCCGGCGGCCGCATGGGCCGCTGAGGCGGGGCCCACCGCACCGGCCTCACCGCATCCCGGCGCAGCACCCTCGGGCGCACAACCCCCGGCGGCCGCATGGAACACACCCGCCGCTCCAGCCCCAGGTATGCCTGGGGACGCATCGGCCCCGAGCGGCGGCCATCCCACGCCGCTGCCCGGCGCGCATCCGGCGTACACACCCTCCGGCGCACAAGCCCCGGCAGCCGCATGGAGCGCCGGGGCAACACCCGCCACACCAGGCACCGACGCCTCAGCGGCCCAGCCGCATCCCGGCGCGCAGCCAGCACACGAGCTGCCTTCCGGCGGGCAGCCGTCAGGCACCACCGCCAACATCGCACCCGGCGCAGCGCCTTCAGGCGCACAGCCCCCGGCCGCCGCGTGGGGTACACCCGGCGTTCCGGCCCCGGGCGCACCGAGCGGCGGACACCCTGCACCACTGCCCGGCAACGTGCCCTCCGGCGCGTACCTCGGGCCGGTGCCCGGCGGCGTGCCTTCCGGTGCACACCCCGCGGCGGGCGCATGGGCCACCGAGGCAACACCCGCCACACCCGGCGCCGCACATCCGGCCCCCGCATGGGGTGCACCCGGCGGTCCGGCCCCGAGTCCATCCGGGGACGCACCGGCCCCGAGCGCGCCTGAGGCTCCCACGCCCCAAGGCACACAGAGCGGTGCACGCCCTGGGCCGCTGCCCGGTGGCGCGCCCTCAGGTGCACACCCCGCGGCGGGCGCATGGGGCACCGAGGCAACACCCGCCACACCGGGCACACCCGGCGCCGCATACCCGGCGACCGCATGGGGTGCACCCGGTGGTCCGGCCCCGGGCGCACCGAGCGGCGGACACCCTGCACCGCTGCCCGGCGGTGGGCGCCCCGGGACGGTGCGCGGGCGGCCCGGGGTGGATGCCGGGGGGACCGCCGAGATCATGATGGCGAAGCTGCGCGGCGAGGAGATCTCGCCGCTGCGCGCCTGGTCGCGGCTGGAGGGGTGGACCGGCGACGGCCGGGACGCGTTCCTGCCCGTCGACGAGATCGAGCAGGAGGAGGTCGCCGACGGCCGCCCCCTCGCCTTCGACGACACCCCCGCACGGTGGCGCCGCCACCTGCACATCGCCGTCTCGGTCTGCGGCATTCTGCTGGTCACCGCCGTCTCCAGTGTGTTCGCGTCGGCGGCGCCGCAGCCCGCGGCGGAGACGGCCGCCGCCGCGGAGCCCGCGGTGGAGCCGCCGCCGTCGCAGGAGCCCGCCGACGAGGTCGTCTCGCCGAGTCCCCCGCCGGAGGTGGCCGCGCCCTCGGCGGTCGTTCTCCAGGACAACCTCGGCAACGTGATGCTCACCTGGACCGACAACAGCGGCGGCACGGCGTCGTTCTTCGTGCTCGGCGGCCCCCGCGGCCACGACCCCGCGACCCTGGCCCGCACCGGCCCCGGGGTGGTGTCGGCGCAGGTCATCACCGAGGACACGGTGATGGAGTACTGCTTCACCGTCATCGCCGTGGACGGCGCCTCCGCCCCCGCCGCCGAGGTCTGCACCGCAAGGGAAGCGGCCCGGGAGGCCGCCCGCGAAGCGGAGGAGGAGGCCGAGCGCGAAGCCGAGGAGGCCGAGGAGGAGGAACCGGATCCCTCGCCCTCCCCGTCCCCCCGGGACTGAGCGGGTGTGACCCCGCTCCTGGCGGCGGCGCCGGGACCGCAGTAGGTTCCCAGGGTCCCCGCTTTCCAGGAGGTGCCCGTGTCCGGCGTGGTCACCGGCTTCGGCGTCATCACCACCGTCGTCGTCATCGGCTACATGCTGGGCCGCCTCGCGCTGCTGGGCCCCGGCGCCCGCGACGTGCTCAGCGCCCTGGCGTTCTACGTGGCGGGCCCCGCGCTGATGTTCACGATCCTGCTCGACACCGACCTGTCGGTGCTGTGGTCGGGCAAGGTCGTGGTGAGCGCCCTGAGCGTGGCCGCCGTGGTTTCGGTGGTGGTCGCGGCCGGCCTGCTGCGCCGGTGGGGCGTCTCCCGCACCACCATGTCCGCGCTGGCCTCCTCGTACGTGAACGCGGGCAACCTGGGCCTGCCGATCGCCGCCTACGTCCTGGGCGACGCCTCCCTGGTGGCCCCGATCCTGTTGACGCAGATGCTGGTCATGGCCCCGATCGCCGTGACCGTCCTGGACCTGGCCGGCGGCGAGGTCCGCGGCGCGGGCCCGGTGCTGCGCCGCGCCCTGGGCACCCCCGTGCGCAACCCGCTGCTGCTGGCCTCCCTGGCCGGGGTGACGGTCTCGGCGGCGGGCTGGTCGCCGCCCGCGCCGCTCCTGGAGCCGTTCGGGCTGATCGGCGGGATGGCGGTCCCGGCGATGCTGCTGGCGTTCGGCATCTCCCTGCACGGTTCCGGGCTGCCGGGCCGCGGACCCCAGCGCGGCTCCGTGCTGTTCGCGGTGTGCCTGAAGTCGGTCGTGCAGCCCCTGGTGGCGTGGGCGCTGGGCGCCCTGGCGTTCGGCCTGTCGGGCCCGGACCTGTTCGCGGTGGTGGTGCTGGCGGCGCTGCCCACGGCGCAGAACGTGTTCACGTACTCCCTGCGCTTTCGCGCGGAGGTCGACACGGTCCGCGACACCGTGCTGATCTCCACGTTCGCGACCGTCCCGGTGCTCTTCGCGGTCACCTTCCTTCTGGGCTGACCGGAATTCCGGGCCGACCGAGAAAAGTCCGCCTCCGCTCTAACACTCTCCCCCTCCCCCGACACATCCAGGTGAGAGGACGGGAGGTACGCCGATGAGACGCGGCACGGCCGGGGACGACCACTCCGGCCAGCGCGACTTCAACGCCATGTTCGAGGAGCACTACGACGCCGTCCACCGCTACGCGCGGCGCCGGGTGGGCCCGGACCACGCCGACGATGTGGCGTCCGAGGCCTTCGTCGTGGCCTGGCGTCGCGCCGAACGCATGCCGCCCGGGCGCGAGCTGCCCTGGCTGTACGCCTGCGCACGCCGGATCACCCTGGCCCACCTGCGCAAGGACCACCGGCAGGACCTGATAGCCGAGTCCCTGAGCCGGAGCCCGGGTTCGGCGGTGCACGCCGACGACGCCGACCGGGTGATCGAACGCGCCGGGGCGCTGGCCGCCCTGGCCCGGCTGACCGAACCCGAGCGCGAACTCGTGATGCTCGTGACCTGGGAGGGACTCGACTGCCGCCAGGCGGCCCGGGTCGTCGGCTGCACCCACGTCACCGCCCGCGCCCGGCTGCACCGGGCCCGGAAGAAGCTCACCGCCCACATGAACGAACACAACGAACACCCCGCCGACCACGCCCCGAAGGAGGCGGCATGGACGACCTGACCGCCCTGCGCACCGCCCTGACCGGCGCCGACCCCGCCGCGGGCACCGCGCCCGCCCCCGAGGCCCGCCACCGGGCCCGCACCCACGCCATCGCACGCCTTGAGGAGACCCCCGCCGTGTCCCGACCCCTGTGGCGCCGTATCCCCGTCCTGGCCGCCGGTGCCGCCGCCGCGGCGGTGGCCGTGGGCGCCGGAGCCCTGCTGCTGCCCGCCGACGAGCCGGGCGGCATCCCCGCCGCCTACGCCGCCCCGCCCGAGCCGATCGAGGTGGTCGGCGGCGACCCGGTCGACGGAGCCGACGACCTGCTGGCCCTGGCCGAGGTGACCGAGGGCCGCGGCCCGGCCGCGGGTTCGGGCGACGTCGGCTTCGTGTCCACCTCGGGGACGACGCTGTTCCGGCTGACCGCGAACGCCGGGGACGAGGACCCCGACGAGACCCACGGCTACCGGTACGTCCCCTACGAGTGGAACGTGTGGACGGGCCCGGACGGCGCGCACCGCGAGGACTCCCACCCGCAGCCGCCGCTGGACAAGGGCGGCGAGGAGGCCGACCACGAGTGGTTCCTGGAGCGGGGGACGGAGTCCTTCGAGGACACCCTGCACCCCTCCCTGGTGTGGCCGGCGGAGCTGCCCACCGACCCGGACGGCATGGCGGACGTGCTCGCCGACCTCGGCGAGGGCCCGCTGGACGGGTCCCCGTCCGGGATCGTGAACGCCATGGAGTTCCTGTACGGCACCCGCCCGCTGGCCGGACCGGAGGAGGCGGCCGTGCAGCGCGTGCTGGCCGGCCTCGACGGCCTGGAGTACCTGGGCACCGCCACCGACCCGCTGGGCCGGGAGGGCGAGCTGTTCTCGGTGGAGGTCGAGGACGAGATGACCGTGTCGGAGTTCCGCTTCCTCTTCGACGCCGGGGACGGGTCGCTGCTGTACCGCGACACCACCCTGCTGGCGGAGGACCCGGAGCTCGGTTCCGCCGGGGACTACGGGCTGGCCTACCCGCTGACCACCGAGCAGGTCGGCTACGTGTGGTCGGGCTGGGTCGGAGAGGTCGGCGCCCGGCCCTAGCGCCTGCTCTAGTGCCCGCCCTTGGCGCCCGGCCCTGGCGCCGGTGACCGGGGCCCTTCTCCGAGGTCGGCGCCCGGCACCCGGCCTCGGCCACCGGCCCCGGCGCGCCCCACCCGCAACACCCGCCCCGGCGCGAGCCCTGGCAGCCGCACCCGGCGCAAGCCCTGGCACCCGCTCCAGCGCGGGCCCGTCACGCCCACCCGGGCCCCGCTCCCGCGGGCAGGCCCCGTCCCCGACGTCCGGGGGCGGGGCCCCGGGCGTGTCCGCACCCCGTCGGCGGTGGGGCCCGCTCCACCCCCGTTCGGGTGGTCGGGGCCCGTGTGCCCGCAGGGGTCTGAATCCTAGGTTCTTAGGGAGAGGAAACCCCCTGACGAAAGGTCACCATGCCCGGCCGACGCGCCGCAGCGCTCTGCGCGACCGCACTCCTGATCACGGCGCCCGCCGTCACCGCCGCGGCCGCACCGGCCGCCACGGCGGCCCCGACGACCCCCGCGGCCCACGCCGCTCCCGGCACCCCCGCGGCCCCCGCCGAGGCGACCCCCCTGACCCTCGAGACCGCCCGCGCGTTCACCGACACCCGGGTGGCCGAACTCCTTGAGGAGTACGGCGCCCCCGGCGCGGCCGTGACCGTCGTCCTGGACGGCGAGCAGGTCGCCACCGCCGCCCACGGGTACGCCGACCTGGCGGCACGGACCCCCCTGGACGCGGAGGAGCACCTGTTCCCCACCGCGTCCGTCGCCAAGTCGTTCACCGCGGCCGCCGTGCTCACCCTCGCCGGGGAGGGGCGCCTGGACCTGACCGAGGACGTCAACACCTACCTGCCCGAGGAGGCCCGGCTGCCCGGGGAGCCGGTGACGCTGCACGACCTGCTCACCCACACCGCCGGGTTCGCCGAGGTGATCGAGCGGCTCGGCGGGGAGTACGGCACCCCACTCAACGAGGTCGTGCGCACCGCCGTCCCGGAGCGGCTGTTCGCCCCGGGCGAGTACCCCGGCTACTCCAACTACGGGATCGCGCTGGCGGGCTACATCGTGCAGGAGGTGTCGGGGACCCCGTTCGAGGAGTACGTCCAGCGGAGTGTGTTCACCCCGCTGGGCATGGAGGACACCGAGTTCGCGCAGCTCGCCGACGTCCGCGCCGACCGGCCGCTGGTGACCTCGCACCTGGCCGACGGGAGCCCGGTCGCCGACACGTTCCTGGGCGACGTCCCGGCGGGGTCGGCGGTGACCTCCGCCGGCGACATGGCCCGCTTCATGGAGGCGCTGCTGGACGGCGGCCGCGTCGACGGGGAGCAGGCCCTGGCCCCGGGGGTGGCCGAGGCGATGCTGGAACGGCGGTACGAGACGAACCCGGCGACCACCGGGATGGGCTACGGCACCTTCCAGTGGCGGGCGGGGGAGGTCCCGCTCATCGGCCACGGGGGCGACCTGACGGGCCTGCACACGGGGTACGTGGTGATTCCAGAGCTGGGCGCGGGCGTGTTCGTGGGGGTCAACGGCGACGACGCGACGGGCGCGAACCCGCTGGTCGACCTGCGCATGGCCGTGGTCAACGCGTTCGCGGACACGTTCGCGCCGCAGGCGCGCCCCGCGGGCGCCGCCGACCCCGGCGCCGACCTGAGCGCCTACGAGGGCTCCTACATCACCTCCAGGCTGGCGCTCTCGGGCCCGGCCCGGCTGGTGGGGCTGTTCGACAACGTGACGGTCCGCGACGCGGGCGACGGAACGCTGTCGGTGAGCGGGCAGCTGGCCGTGGACGACCGCTGGCTGCCGGTGGGCGAGGGGGTGTTCGCCGCCGAGAACGGCGAGGACCTCCTGGCGTTCGTCGAACGCGACGGCGAGGTGGCCGCGATCGCCACCGACCTGAACCCGACCAGCGTCTACACCCGCACCGGCCCCCTGGGCTCCCCCTCCCTGCACCTGATCGTCGCCGGGGCGGCGCTGCTGGTGCTGGTCACGGCCCTGGTCCCGGTGCAGCGGTCCGGGAACGGGTTCACCCTGGCGACGAGGTTGCTGCTGACCGCGACGGCGCTGGCCGCGGGCACGACGGTGGGGCTGCTGGTCTACGGGGTGGCGGACCTGAGCCGGGCCCAGACGTGGCTGATCGAGGGTTCCCCGGTGCTCACGCTTCCGATGACGGTGACGGGGGCGCTGGCGCTGGTGTCGACGGTGTTCGTGGGCGTCTGCCTGGCGCGCGGGTGGCTGCGGCCGTTCTCCCGGGTGCACCTGCCGCTGGCGGCCCTGGCCGGGCTGGCGCTGGCGGCGGTCGGGGCGGTGTACGGGATGGTGCTCTCGCCGTTCTGAGCAGGCCTTTGAACACCTCGGAAACCGAAGGTGTCCGAGTCGACACGCCGGGGAACAACCAGGGGTAGCGGATCCGCCCCCCTC
>NZ_JBJJBV010000218.1:0-11288 GCF_045446735.1 Nocardiopsis protaetiae | reverse complement strand
CGGCCCGCCTCCAGCCCGCGGGCCCGCCGGGCCAGGGTGATGGTGCGCCACTGGTCGGCGAGCAGCGGCAGCAGCCGCAGCGCGGCGAGCACGCCCATGGCCGGGCGTTCGGGCACCTTCAGCTTCTGCACCAGGCCGTCGGCCAGGTCGGTGGGGTCGCTGCCGGCGGCGGCGAGCAGCCCGGGCAGGGCGATGGCCAGCAGGCGCACCGCCGCCCCCACGGCGCCCTCCAGGCCCTCCACGCCGTAGAGGTAGTTGACGAGCCCGCTGGACAGGCCCATGAGGATGAACGGCCCGCCCAGGACCAGCAGGGTGCGCCGCTCCAGGCCGCTGAACGGCACCAGGACCAGCACGCCCAGCAGCACCACGCCGCCGGTGACGGCGTCCACCGCCGGGACCAGGCCCAGGCCCAGGACCAGCGCGGCCAGGAGTTTGGCCGCGGGGTTGAACCGGGTCAGCCAGTACCGGGCGCCGCCGTCGCGCGGCAGGTCCAGGGTGAGGGTGTCCACGACGGGCGCCGGGGTTCCACGGTCGGCCCCTTCACGCTCGGCCACGGCCGCCTCCTTCCGCCGCGCCTTCGCGGTCGGTCTCCCGCTCCTGGGCCCGCCCGTCGGCGACGCTGATCCGCACGTCGTGCAGGTGGCGCAGCAGCAGCTCGTCGTGGGTGGCCATCACGACGGCCCGGCCCTGCGACCGCAGCTCGCCGAGCAGCTCCACCAGTTCGGTCCACGTGCGTGTGTCCTGGCCGAAGGTCGGCTCGTCCAGCATCAGGGTGTCCGGGGCGTGCGAGGGTCCGGAACTCAGTGCCGTAGCGACCGAAAGCCGCCGTTTCTCGCCCCCGGAGAGCGTGTACGGATGCACGTCCGCCAGCGCGTTCAGCCGCAGGCGCTCCAGCAGCTCGCCCACCCACGCCTCGGTCTCCGCCTCGCCCAGCCCGGCGCGCAGCGGCGCGAACCGCAGCTCGTCGCGGACGGTCCCGGTGACGAACTGGTCCTCGGCGTGCTGGAACACGGTGCCCACGTGCCGCGCCAGCCTGCGCGCGGGCCAGCGCGACAGCGGCCGCCGGTCGGCGCCGGCCAGCGGGCCGCGGGGCAGCACCGCGCCCCGGTACGGCTTGGACAGCCCGGCCAGCAGGGTGAGCAGGGTCGACTTCCCGGCCCCGTTGGGCCCGGTCAGCGCGGTGGCGGTCCCGGCCCGCACCGCGACCCCGACCTCCTCCAGGACGATCCGCCGCGGCGCGGCGCGCACGCCCAGCCCGGGCGGGGTGCGGGCGGCCAGCCCCCGCGCCTCCAGCAGGACCGGCCCGCCGGGCGCGGCCCCCAGGCCGGGCGCGGGCTCGTGCCCGGGCACCCACACGCCGCGGGCGGCCAGGGAGGCGCCGTGCGCGGCGAACACCTCCTCCGGTGTCCCGTCGGCGATCACCCCGCCCCCGGCCTCCAGCACGACCACCCGGTCCACCAGGTCCACGACCTCGGCGACCCGGTGCTCGACCAGCACCATCGTGGCGCCGGCGCGCTCCAGCAGCCGGCCCAGCACCCCGCGCACCAGCTCGGCCCCGGCCGGGTCGAGGTTGGCGGTGGGCTCGTCGAGCAGCAGCAGGCGCGGGCGCATCGCCATCGCCCCCGCGATGACCAGGCGCTGCTTCTCGCCGCCCGACAGCGCGCCGGTGGGGTGGCGCGGGCCGTAGGGGAACCCGACGGCCTCCAGGGCCTCGTGCACCCGCCCGCCGATCTCCTCCGGCGGCACGCCCAGGTTCTCGGGGCCGAAGGCGACGTCGTCCCCGACCCGGGCCATGACGATCTGCGACTCGGGGTCCTGGGCGACCAGCCCGACCCCGGCCCGGCCGCGGCGGGCCTGCTCCCCGTCCACCAGGAGCAGGCCCTCCTCCTCCCCGCCGATCGCCCCGTCCTCGCCGGTGAGCCCGGCCAGGGCGTGCAGCAGGGTGGACTTGCCGGTACCGGAGGCGCCCAGCAGCAGCACCCGTTCGCCGGGCTCGATGGTCAGGTCGACGCCCCGCAGGGTGTGCGCGTCCCGGCCCGCGTGCCGCCATCCCCATCCGGAGAGTTCGACGCGCGCGCCGGGGCGTCCTCGGTCGGCCACGGTCAGCCCTTGGCCGAGGCGAAGGGGGCCAGCGCGCCGGAGCGGGCCAGGGCGGTGGTGAGCAGGCGCGCGCCGATCCCGGCGATGACCGCGGCGCTGATGACGACGATGACGCCGTAGACCACCTGGTAGTGCAGCGGCCAGGTGACGTTGTAGGCGATGTTGTCGCGGATGGCCGGGGAGATCCCGGCGACGGCGGCGGCCAGGACGGCGACGCCCATGCCCCAGCGGCGGTAGCCGAAGGCCAGGAAGACCAGCTCGGGCAGGATGCCCTGGAGGGTGCCGTCGAGGATCACCATGATCCCCCACTGGGTGCCCAGGACCGCCGACACCGAGGCGGCGGCGATCGAGGTCAGCACGGCGGCGCCGGGCCTGCGGATGATGAGCCCGCCCAGGACGCCGGAGATCAGCCACATGCCGTAGATGGCGGCCTGCGCGGGCGGGAACCCGATGAACAGCGGCGCGGTGAGCGTCCAGAGGTGTCCCCAGGCCCAGAAGACGACGCCGATGGCGACGCCCAGCACGGCCGCGACGACGATGTCGACGGTGCGCCAGCCGCGCGCCCGCGCCTTGATGTCGGCCCAGGTACCACCGGAGGTGGTGTCGGTGCCCATGCGATGTGTCCCTTCGTCGGTGTGACGAGGGGCGGATACGGCCAAGAGCGGCACCGGGGCACGGCGGCGCCGGAAGCGGACCTCCGGCGCGCGAGACGCGCCACCGGTGGCGGTTCCCACGACTTCCTTCGCCGGCATTACCCGGATCAGGTGTGTAAGGGTCTGCGGTCGGGCCGCACTCTCAGCGCTGATGCGCTCCCCTGTCGGTTCGCCCCCATTATGCGGCATATGCCGGAAAAGACCAGCCCTACGCCCTCCCGTCTCACCACCCGGAACGCCGAGAGGGCCGGTCCCCCACCGGGACCGACCCCCGCGACCGCTCTCGATCGCCCGGCGGTCAGGCGCTGTCGTCGTCTTCCTTCTTCTTGGGCGGGGTCGCGGACGGGTCGCCGTAGCGGGACGGCGACGGGGCGAAGGACTCCGCGGGCAGGTCGGACGTGGCGCGCGACATCGTGGCCTGCCAGATCGGCCCCGGCAGGGTGCCGCCGTAGACGATCCCGTAGTAGCGGCCGCCGATCCACACCCCCTGGAGCGGGTTCTTCTCCCCGCCGCGGATGTCGCCGACCACCACGGCCGAGGCCAGGTTCGGCGTGTGCCCGGCGAACCAGGCGTAGGCCGCGTTGTCGGTGGTGCCGGTCTTGCCCGCGGCCGGGCGGCCGATGCCCAGCCCGTTGGCGGTACCGCCCTTGAAGGTCTGCTGGAGCAGGTGGTTGACGCCGTCGGCCACGTGGGCCGGCACCGCCTCCTCGTCGCAGTGCGAGCGCATCCGGATCTCGCGGAAGTCCTCGTCGCCCTCCCGGCCGATGGTCACCGAGGACACCGGGCGCGGCTCGCAGTACACGCCCCGCGCGGCGAACGTGGCGTAGGCGTTGGCGACGGTCAGCGGCGAGACCTCCTGGTCCCCCAGGGTGAAGGAGCTCCACACGCCCAGCGGTTCGCCGTCGGCCCGGTGCACGCCGGTCCGCTCGGCCATCTCGGCCGTGGCGCACAGCCCCACCCGCCGCTGGAGCTGGGCGAAGTAGGTGTTCACCGACCCCTTGGTCCCGCTGATCATGTTGTGCGAGCCCTCATCGCTCTCGCCCGCGTTGCTCACCTTCCACGTGGACATCGTCCCGCCCTCGCAGTTGGCCATCCCGCTCACCGAGACGCTCTTGGGCGAGTCGAAGCTCGTGCCGTACTTCATCCCCTTGTCCAGCGCCGCGGCCAGGGTGAACGCCTTGAACGTGGATCCCGCCTGGTACCCGTGCGAGCCCCCGTCCGCGTGGTCGACGGCCAGGTTGATGGAGGTCGTCCCGACCTCCTCCTCGTCGAACCCGTACCGCATGTTCTGGGCCATCGCCCGGACCTTGCCGGTCCCGGGCTCCACCAGCACCTGGGCGGCGAACTTGGTGGTGTCCCCCGGCGGCACCCGGGCGTCGATGGCCTCCTGGGCGGCCTCCTGCATCCCCGAGTCCAGGGTGGTGCGCACGGTGATGCCGCCGCGGCCCAGCAGGAAGTCGCGTTCGTCGGGGTCCTCGGAGAACTCCTCGGACTCCTGGAGCCAGCGCATCACGTAGTCGCAGAAGAACGGCTGCTCGCTGTGGTAGCAGCTGCCGCCGCGCGGGGTGGGCTCCAGCCGCAGGTCGGCCCCGCGGTACCCGGCGGCCTCCGCCTCGTCCAGGTGCCCGGTGGCGACCATGCGGTCGAGCACCAGGTCGCGCCGTTCGGCGGCGGCCTCGGGGTTGGACAGCGGGTCGTAGTAGGAGGGGGCGCGCACCAGGCCGACGAGGGTCGCCGCCTGGCCGGGGTCGAGCTCGGCCGCGGTGGTCGAGTAGTAGCGGCGGGCCGCGATCTCGATGCCGTGGGCGCCGGAGCCGAAGTACGCGAGGTTGAGGTACCCCTGCATGATCTCGTCCTTGCTCAGGCGGTCCTCGACGTCGATGGCGTGGCGCAGCTCGACGAGCTTGCGCGTCAGGGTCCGCTCGCTGGCGCGCCGCACGCCCTCCTCGTCGGTGGCCTGCTCGATGAGCAGGTTCTTGACGTACTGCTGGGTGATGGTCGAGCCGCCCTGGGTGTCGCCCTGGGCGGTGCGGGTGGCGGCGCGCAGCAGGCCGCGCAGGTCCAGCCCGGAGTGTTCGTAGAACCGTTCGTCCTCGACCGCCATCAGCGCGGCCGGGACCCAGGGGCTGATGTCCTCCAGGGCGACGACCTCGCGTTCCCGCCTGGCCACCTCGGCGATGGGCGTGTGGTCGACGTCGGTGATGAGGACCCGCTCGGTGAGGCGGTCGATCCTCAGGTCGGCCGGCAGCGCCATGAACCCGGACGCGGCGTCGCGGGCGACCAGTCCCAGTCCGCCCACCCAGGGCAGGACCAGCGCCGAGGCCAGCAGTCCCGCCAGCGCACCCGTCCCCGCCAGCCCCAGGACCGCCCTGCGCCTCGGCCCCGGCCGTCCCCTCCGGTTCGGCTCCGTCACGTGGTCCCCTCCCCTGCGCCGTGTGGCCCCCGCCCGTGCTCGGCACGGGCGGGGCACTGCTGCGTCGACCACCCTCGCAGGGACGGACGGCCCTGATCGGCACGAGATCGGGCGTGTCACTGAAACTCTTCATCAATCCATGGCAAAGCCCGCAGACCGGACATCACTCACGCCAGGTGCACGCCTCAACGAAACGGGCATTTCAATTCCTCGACATCGAGACGAAACGAAGCCGACCGCCGCCGCGCGCTGCAACGATGTGCACAATCTGGGACAAGCGGACTCGCGGAGATCATTCCGACACACGGGCATGTCCGCAATAAGGTCCGCCTCCCCCTCGGGTCATTCGGTCATCCCTACCCAGCCGCCACAGCCCTGCAACATGACCGATGAGTTTTCCGACTTTTCACCACAGAGAATGTCAGAACAACCAGAGAGACGCCCGAAACACCTGTCGCCTTCTGACCGGTTTGCGAGGTTTACCCAGGTGAAACCAGGCAAATACCAGCAGGAAGCCCCGACGCCTAGTGTGATGAGGATCACATAAATTATCCGGCCCTGGCACTCCGCTAAACCACACGAGAGGGCACACGATAGAGAGCGGAGTGCACCGAAGCCGCAATCCGGACAGAAACTGATCCGAATCCTTCGTTAACTCCGTCTTGCCTTGGATTAACTCTGGGTTATTTACGCCTGCGGAAAACCAAAGTGCCTCCCGAAAACGCCCGAACCACGACAATTACGGTGTAGCCAGTGATCGGACGCCTGCCCATCCTCGACATCTCTCCGGACAACGATCTCGGCCCGGTGAAAGCGGTCCCCGGCGAACGCTTCACCGTCGGCGCGACGGTCATCCGCGAAGGGCACGACTCCCTCGCCGCGGGTGTGGTCGTCTACTCGCCCAAGGGCCGCCGGGAACGCCTCGTCCGCATGGGCGAGCGCGCACCCGGGACCGACCGCCACGAGGCGGAGATCTCGCTCCCCGCGGAGGGGAAGTGGTCCTTCGCCATCGAGGCCTGGAGCGACCCCTTCGCCACCTGGCACCACGTCGCCGAGATCAAACTCCCCCTGGACCAGGACACCGACCTGGTGCTGGAGGAGGGCGCCCGGCTGCTGTCCCGGGCCGCCCGCCGCGTCCCCCGCAGGCCCGCGCTCACCCGGGCCGCCGCCGCCCTGCGCGACACCTCGCTGACCCCGGCCGAGCGCTACGCCGCCGCGGTCACCCCCGAGGTGCTCGCCCTCATGCACGAGCACCCGCTGCGCGAACTCGTCACCCGCTCGCCGCGCACCCGCGTGGTCGTGCACCGCGAACGCGCCCTGTTCGGCTCCTGGTACGAGTTCTTCCCCCGCTCCGAGGGCGCCCAGCTGGACACCGCCCCCGGCCAGGAGGTCTCCGGCACCTTCGCCACCGCCGCCAAGCGCCTGCCGGCCATCGCCGACATGGGCTTCGACGTGGTGTACCTGCCGCCGATCCACCCGGTCGGGCACGCCCACCGCAAGGGCCGCAACAACACCCTCACCGCCGGACCGGGCGAGCCCGGATCGGTGTGGGCCATCGGCTCGGCCGACGGCGGGCACGACGCCGTCCACCCGGACCTGGGCACCATCGCCGACTTCGACGCGTTCGTCTCCGAGGCCCGCGAGCACGGCCTGGAGATCGCCCTGGACCTGGCCCTACAGTGCTCCCCCGACCACCCGTGGGTCACCGAGCACCCCGAGTGGTTCACCACTCGGGCCGACGGGTCCATCGCCTACGCCGAGAACCCGCCCAAGAAGTACCAGGACATCTACCCGCTCGACTTCGACAACGACTTCCCCGGCCTGTACAAGGAGATCCGCCGCGTCGTCCAGCACTGGATCGACCACGGGGTGCGCATCTTCCGGGTCGACAACCCGCACACCAAGCCGGTGGCGTTCTGGGAGAAGCTGCTGGCCGACGTGGCCGAGAAGCACCCGGACGTGCTGTTCCTGGCCGAGGCCTTCACCCGCCCTGCCATGATGCGGACCCTGGCCAAGACCGGGTTCCACCAGTCGTACACCTACTTCACCTGGCGCAACACCCGGGACGAGCTCACCGACTACCTCACCGAGCTGAGCCGGGAGACCGCCCACTACCTGCGGCCCAACTTCTTCGCCAACACCCCCGACATCCTCAACGCCTACCTCCAGGACGGCGGCCGCCCCGCCTTCGAGATCCGCGCGGTCCTGGCCGCGCTGCTCTCGCCCACCTGGGGGATCTACTCCGGCTACGAGCTGTGCGAGAACACCCCCGTGCGGCCCGGCAGCGAGGAGTACCTGGACTCGGAGAAGTACCAGTACCGCCCCCGCGACTGGGCCGCGGCCGAGGCCGAGGGACGGAGCATCTCCGGCCTCATCACCCGGCTCAACGCGCTGCGCCGGGAGCACCCGGCCCTGCGCGAGCTGCGCAACCTGCGGTTCCACCACGTGGACGGGCCGGACATCCTCTGCTTCTCCAAGCGCCGCCCCGGCGAACACCCCGGCGACCCCGACGACGTCGTCATCGCGGTCGTCAACCTCGACCCGCACCGCGCCCGCGAGGCGACGGTGCACCTGGACCTGCCGTCCATCGGCCGTGCGTGGGAGGAGGAACTCAAGGTGACCGACGAGTTGACCGGTGCCGCCTACACCTGGGGCGCGGCGAACTACGTCCGGCTCGACCCCGAGCGGGGTCCCGCGCACGTGTTCACCGTCAACGGCAGATAGCGGCCCGCGGAGCATCCGGGGCCCGGCGGACGGTGTCCGCCGGCGCCCCTCCCATGCCCCGATCAGCCGTTGATCCGATGTCGAACATTCATTGGTGGGGAGCAGTAGATGAGCAACGACGAGTCCGGACCGGGTCGCCCCGAACACCCCGCGCACGGTCCGCTCGCGCCGGCCACCGGGGCCGCCACCGGCCCGCTCATGTCCTCCGGCGGTACCGGTGATCCCCACTGGTACAAGAACGCCGTCTTCTACGAAGTACTCGCCCGGGGGTTCCACGACTCCAACGGCGACGGCACCGGCGACCTCGCCGGACTGGTGCGGAAGCTGGACTACCTCCAGTGGCTCGGCATCGACTGCATCTGGCTGCTGCCGATGTACGAGTCCCCCCTGCGCGACGGCGGCTACGACATCTCGGACTACTTCAAGATCCTCCCCGAGTTCGGCACCACCGCCGACTTCGTGGAGCTGCTGGACGAGGCGCACCGGCGCGGCGTCCGGGTCATCACCGACCTGGTGATGAACCACACCAGCGACCAGCACCCCTGGTTCAAGGCCTCCCGCGAGGACCCCGACGGCCCCTACGGCGACTTCTACGTGTGGTCCGACACCAAGGAGCGCTACGAGGACGCCCGGATCATCTTCGTCGACACCGAGACGTCCAACTGGACCTACGACGAGGTCCGCGGCCAGTACTACTGGCACCGCTTCTTCTCCCACCAGCCCGACCTCAACTTCGAGAACCCGGCCGTCCAGGAGGCCATCCTGGAGGTCCTGCGCTACTGGCTGGACCTGGGCATCGACGGCTTCCGGCTGGACGCGGTGCCCTACCTGTACGAGCGCGAGGGCACCAACTGCGAGAACCTCAAGGAGACGCACGAGTTCCTCAAGCGCGTGCGCGCCGAGGTGGACCGGCTCTACCCCGGCCGGGTGCTGCTGAGCGAGGCCAACCAGTGGCCCTCGGAGGTCGTGGACTACTTCGGCGACCACTCGGTCGGCGGCGACGAGTGCCACATGAACTTCCACTTCCCGCTGATGCCGCGCATGTTCATGGCGGTGCGGCGCGAGCAGCGCTACCCGATCTCGGAGATCCTCGCCCAGACCCCGGAGATCCCGGAGAACTGCCAGTGGGCGATCTTCCTGCGCAACCACGACGAGCTGACCCTGGAGATGGTCACCGACGAGGAGCGCGACTACATGTACTCCGAGTACGCCAAGGAACCCCGCATGCGCGCCAACGTGGGGATCCGGCGGCGGCTCGCGCCCCTGCTGGACAACGACCGCAACCAGATCGAGCTGTTCACCGCCCTGCTGCTGTCCCTGCCCGGATCGCCGGTGCTGTACTACGGCGACGAGATCGGCATGGGCGACAACATCTGGCTGGGCGACCGCGACGCCGTGCGCACGCCCATGCAGTGGAACTCCGACCGCAACGCCGGGTTCTCCGACGGCGACCCCGGGCGCCTGTACCTGCCGCTCATCCTCGACCCGGTGTACGGCTACCAGGCGGTCAACGTCGAGTCCCAGCGGGCCAACCCCGGCTCGCTGCTCAACTGGACCCGGCAGATGATCCACATCCGCAAGAAGCACCCCGTGTTCGGCACCGGGGCGTTCACCGAGCTCGACGCCAGCAACCCGAGCGTGTTCGCGTTCATCCGCGAGCACGGCGACGACCGCATGCTGTGCGTCAACAACCTGTCCAAGCACCCGCAGCCGGTGGAGCTGGACCTGTCCCGCTACCTCGGGGTGAACCCGGTGGAGTGCTTGGGCGGGGTGCGGTTCCCGCGGATCGGTGAGCTGCCGTACCTGCTCACCCTGCCCGGACACGGCTTCTACTGGTTCCAGCTGCCCCCCGCCGCGGACACCGGCCCCGACCCCGTCGTCGGCGAGGAGGACACCGCACCGACCTACGGCCTGCCCGCGGCCGGGGTCAGTGCCCGGGCCGCGCTGGGCGGGCGCTCCCCCCGCACCCGCGGCGCCCACCACACCACGGTCACGATGCCGTCCTCCGGCGAGAAGGGGAACAGGCCCGACTGACATGTCCCAACTCGAAGAGCTTTTGGCCGTCTGGCTGCCCCGGCAGCGCTGGTTCTCCGGCAAGGGGATCCCCATCCGCCAGATCCGGGTCGAGAGCCGGCACACCCTGGTGTCCGCCGGCCCCGAGGGCCCCGACCTCAACCTGCTCGTCGTCCGCGCCGGACAGCGCGGCCGCAGCTCCCGCTACCAGGTGCTGCTCGGCTCCCGGCCGTCGCGCTCGCTGCCCGCGGACCTGGCGGGCGCCGCCATCGGCGTCCACCAGTCCCCGGGCGGGCGGTCGCGGGTCATCTACGACGCGGCCAACGACACCCAGCTGACCGCCATGCTGCTGGAACGCTTCGCCGCGCCCGCGGCGGCCGGCCATGTCCGGTTCCGCACCCTGCCCGGTGAGCGCATCCGCACCGGCTCCGTGGGGCGGATGCTCACCGGCGAGCAGTCCAACACGTCGCTGGTGTTCGGCGAGGACTACGTCCTCAAGACGTTCCGGCGGGTGTGGCCCGGGCCCAACCCGGACCTGGAGCTCAACCGGGCGCTGTACGGCTCGCCGTACGTGGCCCGGCCGTGCGGGTGGATCGAGGCGGACCTGCCCGGGTTCGCCGAGCCCACCACGCTGGCGATGCTCCAGGACTACATCCCCGGGGCCTCGGACGGCTGGGTGCTGGCCACCGCCGACGCCGAGGCGCTGCTCCGGGGCGGGGGCCGGGCCGCGGAGACCTCCTTCGCCGCCGACGCCGCCCTGCTCGGGCGCACCACGGCGGAGGTGCACCGCTCCCTGGCCCGGACCCTGCCCACGGACGTGCTGTCGGTGACGGCCACCGCGGAGCTGGCCGACGCCATGGTGGAACGGCTGGCCATGGCCAGCGCCGAGGTGCCGGAACTGGCCGAGCACGCGCCCCGGGTGATGGAGGCCTACGCCGACTTCGCCCAGGTGGACGAGCCGCTGCCGATCCAGCGCATCCACGGCGACTACCACCTGGGGCAGGTCATCCGCACCCGGTCCGGGGGGTGGGTGCTGCTCGACTTCGAGGGCGAGCCCACCGTCTCGGTCGCCGAGCGGCGGCGGCCCTCCAGCCCGCTGCGGGACGTGGCCGGGATGCTGCGCTCCTTCGACTACGCCGCCGGGTACCTGCTGGTCAAGCACCCCGGCGACGAGGAGCTGGAGTGGTCGGCGCGGTCCTGGGCGCGGGCCAACCGCGAGGCGTTCTGCCGCGGGTACGCCGACGGCGGCGGCGCCGACCCCGACAAGCACCTGACCGTGCTGCGCGCCTTCGAGTTCGACAAGGCCGTGTACGAGGTGCTGTACGAGGCCCGCAACCGTCCGCACTGGCTGCGGGTGCCGCTGGAGTCCATCGCCGCGGCGGCCG
>NZ_JBJJBV010000217.1:0-11365 GCF_045446735.1 Nocardiopsis protaetiae | reverse complement strand
CGCCGCCATCGGAATCGGATCACCGCTGCTCGGGGGTGCCGTCGTCGCCCTCGAACTCGATCCGCTCGGTGCGGCGCTCGCCCTCGACGTGCTCCTCGTGGGTCACCTCGCGCTTGCGCACGTGGATCTCCTCCACGGGCACCTCGCGCTTGGTGACGACCGGGCGCTCCTCGTACAGGGTGAAGGTCTCCTCGCCCTCCTCCATGGAGTTCGGGTCCTTCATCTGCGAGGGGTCGGTGATCGGACGGCGCTCGACCTCCAGCTCCTCGTGGCCGACCGGGACGGTCTCGTCGAACCGCTCCGTGTCGACGTGGCGGCGCATCCGCGCCTGCCCGGCCTCGCGGCGCTCGACACCGACGTCGATCTGCTCCTCGGAGCGGATGACGACCTCCTCGTCGGCGCCCGGCCCGGCCGTGGGCGCGCCGGTCCCCGCGCGCTCCTGCGGACGGGGCGGCACCCCGGCCGGCTCCGCCCACCCCTCGGTTTCCGTGGCGGGCCGCCCGGCGGCCTCGGGATCCACCGTGCCCGGGGTGCGCCCCGCGGCGGTCGGCGCGTGCATCTCGTAGTACTCGCGGACCTCCTGCTCCTCGCTGGGCGAGATGTGGTCCTTGGCGTCGATGTTGGGCGCGTCCTTGACGGTGGACTTGTCGTAGGGGACCTGGATGTCCTCCTGTACCGGCTGCGCCCCCTGGAGCGGCACCAGGGTCTCCCTCATGCCGAACAGCCCGGTGTGGACGGAGGCCCAGGTCGCGTCACCGGTGCGGTCGTCCAGGTACACCCGGGCGACCTTGCCGATGTTGTTGCCCTCCTCGTCCAACATGTGGTGCCCCACGAACCTCTCCGCTCGGTGGCCTGTCATGGTCCTCCCCCTTCACCGGTCGGCGGGTCGGTCACCCGCCGCACACCTGAGCCGACTACCCCACCTGAACAGGAGAAAAAGCGTTTTCGCCGGGTCCGGTGAAGTCATGGGGAGGGCTTGGCCTCGGTTGGCCGCCCCTATGCACGGCATTGACGGGCCCGTGCCCGGGGCGGCCGGGACGGCACCGTCGGGCCGGGGCGGCCGGGGCGGTCAGACCAGGGCGCCGTCACGGGCGACGACCCGGCCGGCGCGCACCACCAGGTTCCGCGGCGGCAGGTCCACCACGACCTGGGGCGCGCACTCGCCCTCGACCAGGACGAAGTCCGCGGGGGCGCCGGGGGCGAAGTCGGCCGCGGGCAGCCCCACGACGGCCGCGCCGCCGTGCGCGGCGGTGTCCAGGGCGGCGGTCAGCTGCTCGTCGGTGCGGGCCCGGGAGGCCTTGGCCAGCAGGTGGGCGCGGTGCAGCATGTCGGCGTCGCCGAACGGGCTCCAGGCGTCGCGGACCCCGTCCGAGCCCAGGCCCACCAGCACCCCGTGGCCGCGCAGCCACTCCACCGGCAGCACGCGGGCGGGGTCGGGGGCGACCGTGGTCAGGGCCACCCCGGCCGCGCCCAGGGCGGCGGCCAGCGCGTCGAACCCGTCCCCGGCCTGCGGCACGGCGAAGGCGTGGCCGACGGTCACCTTGCCGCCCAGGCCCAGCGCGCGGGTGCGTTCGGCGATGGCGTACAGGGTGCGCATCCCGGTCCCGCCGCCCTCGTGCAGGTGGATGTCCACGCCGACGCCGTACCGGTCGGCCAGGCCGAAGACCAGGTCGAGCTGCCCGGTGGGGTCCTCGTCGAACTCGGCGGGGTCGATGCCGCCGATGAGGTCGGCGGCCCCGGTGCGCAGCGCCTCCTCCATCAGCTCGGCGGTGCCGGGCGCCCGCCGCACCCCGTGCTGGGGGAACGCGACGACCTCGACGTCCAGCGCGTGGGCGAGGTTCTCCGCCGCCCGGCGCACGCCCTCGACCCCGGCCAGCCCGTAGGCGGGGGCGATGTCGGCGTGGGCGCGCATGGCCCGGGTGCCGCGGGTGACGGCGTGGCCCATCAGGCGTTCGGCGCGCACCGCCACGGGGGTGGGCAGGGTGGCGAACACCTCGGCGTCCTGCTCACCGAGTTCGGCGATGCCGCGCGCCGTGCGGCGCGAGTACCAGGGTTCGCCCCAGGTGGTCTTGTCCGGGTGGATGTGCGCGTCGACCAGCGCGGGCAGGGCGAGCCGGCCGCCGCAGTCGACGACCTCGGCCCCCTCGGCGGCGCCGTCGGCGGGTCCGGCCGCCACGCGGCCGTCGACCACGACCAGGTCGACGGGGTCGCCGCCCAGCGGGCGCAGGTCGCGGAAGACCGTGGTGCGGGGGTGTGCGGTCACGTGGGTTCCCTCCCGGTTCCGACGCGGCGGGGCCCGGTGGCGGGCACTCCCACCGCGCAAAGGATCGGATGTCGGTTCATCCGACATCAACGGTATACCACTACGCTCCGAGGGGAGCCCGCCCGCGGGCACGGAACGCGGACATGGCAAAGGCGCGGGGCCGTTCGGCCCCGCGCCTCCGCGGTGGTCCTGCTCGGAAAGGGGTCAGACCTTGCGCCACTGCGGCACCCAGGCGCCGTCCTCGACGGTGTAGTCGCCGAACAGCGCCGGGGCCTCCTTCTGGAGGGTCTCGCCGATCCGGTGGAAGAGCAGACGGATCTCCTCCTCCGCGCCGGGCGCCGTACGCGCCTCCAGCGTGTGGCGCAGGGTGCGCACGTTGGCGGTCCACACCAGCCCGGTGGCCACGCCCTCGGGGGCGAAGCGGCGCATGAAGGAGGTCTTGTGCTTCTTCTCGGCGAACTTGACGCCCTCGTCGTCGAGGCCGAAGTGGTCCGCCATCCAGAGCTGGAACTCCTCCATCTGCGCCAGCATCGCCTCGGCGCGCTCCATCAGCTCCGGGTCGTCCTGGGCCCAGTCCGGGAACCAGAACGGCAGGTCCGCCAGGCGCACGAACCGCAGCGACTCCTGGGAGATGGCCACGCCCGGCCGGTGCCGGATGAGCTCGTGGGTGAGGACCCGCGAGACGTTGTGCAGCACGAACCCGAAGTTCACGTGTTCCAGCACCGAGCCGTGCAGGCTGGCCAGGATGTTGCCGAGGTAGGCGTCCTGGTCGGTGCGCACCCGGGTGACGTTGGGGTTGAGCCCCGGCTCCCAGGAGCGGTAGCACAGCCGCCCGGCGAACTCGGCGAGGTTCTGCGGGTCGTTGAGGTGGTCGTCCAGCTCGCCCCGGTCGAAGCGCTCCAGCCAGGACTCCCCGCCGACCTCCTTGAGGTAGTCGGCGATCGCGTCGTAGTCCAGTTGCGGACGCGAGATCAGTCGGACCTGCGGCTCGACCCTCTTCACTGCACTGCCTCCCGTGTCATGGCCCCCGGATCCCGGGCACGCGTGAGCGCCGTGACCTGGGGGTTTCAGGGACACGGGGCGTGTGACAGGGGTGGGGGCCGATCAGCCTCCCACGAGGGTACACGCCCCCGAGGGCGGCCACACGGCCCCCGCGCCCGACGCCCGTGTCAGAGGCCGTAGAAGTAGCCCGGGGTGAGGAAGAGTCCGAGGACGATGGCGATGATGCCCCACAGGAGCTGGCCGCGCACCACCCCGAGGACGCCGGCGACGAGAAGAATGATTCCGAGGATTGTCAGCAGAATACCCATGCACAACCACTGACCCATAACGAATCGATCAAACTTCACACCCCCCGCAGAGCACTCGAATCGGCCGCTACAGGGGCGTTCCGCACTGGCGAGCGGGGGTGAATGTGACCTGCGTCACACTCACTCCCGCCACGCCCGTTTCAGCCGCGGGCCAGGCGCAGCGCCCGCGCCACGATCTCCTCACCGACCGCGGCGGTCAGGATCGACTCCGGGTGGAACTGCACCGCGTAGCGCCGGCTCTCCCGGTCCTCGATCGCCATCACCACCGGCTCCTCCCCCTCGGCGTCGATGACCGCGGTGACCTCGTAGTTCTTCACCTGGCCCGGCAGCGCGTACGTGGAGTGGTAGCGGGCCGCCTGGAACACCCCGTCCTCGCCCAGCCCCGACAGCAGCTCCCCGCCCAGCGCCCGCACCCGGCCCGGCTTGCCGTGCACCGGGTCGGCCAGGGTGCTCAGCTCCCCGCCCGCGTGCTCCACCATGCCCTGCAACCCCAGGCACACCCCGAACACCGGCAGGCCGCGGGCGTCCAGCGCGTCCAGCAGCGCCGCCATCCCGAAGTCCTCGGGCAGCCCCGGCCCGGGCGAGAGCACCACCAGGTCCGGCGCCAGCCGGTCCAGCAGCTCCGGCTCGAACCCGTAGCGGACCGTCGTGACCTGCGCCCCGTGGCGGCGCACGTAGTCGGCCAGGGTGTTGACGAACGAGTCCTCGTGGTCGACCAGCAGCACCTTCAGCCCCTCGCCGGGCCGCTCGGCCGCGGCCGCGGCCTCCTCCCGCCCGGCGGGCTCCGCGGCGTCCTCGGTGGCGGCCGGCTCCTCCTCGCTCAGCGCCAGGGTCTCCAGCAGGGCGCGCGCCTTGAGGAAGGTCTCCTTCTCCTCCGCCTCGGGGTCGGAGTCGTAGAGCAGGGTCGCCCCCACCCGCACCGCCGCGACCCCGTCGCGGATGTGCGCGGTGCGCAGGGTCAGCCCGGTGTTCATCGCCCCGTTGAAGTTGATCACCCCGACGGCGCCGCCGTACCAGCGGCGCGGGCTGGTCTCGTTCTGCTCGATGAACCGCATCGCCCAGGTCTTGGGCGCCCCGGTCACCGTCACCGCCCACATGTGGGTGAGGAACGCGTCCAGCGCGTCGAACTCCCGGCGCAGCGTCCCCTCGATGTGGTCGACCGTGTGGATGAGCCGCGAGTACATCTCGATCTGCCGGCGCCCGATCACCCGGACGCTGCCCGGCTCGCACACCCGCGACTTGTCGTTGCGGTCGACGTCGGTGCACATGGTGAGCTCGGACTTCTCCTTGACGGAGGAGAGCAGCTCCTGGATGTTCTCGGCGTCGCCCAGCGCGTCGTCGCCGCGGCGGATGGTGCCGGAGATCGGACAGGTCTCGACCCGCTGGCCCTCGCCGGGCTCGCCGCTGACCCGCACGAACATCTCCGGGGAGGCGCCGACCAGGTACTCGCCCTCCCCCAGGTTGAAGAAGAACTCGTACGGTGCGGGGTTGCGGTCGCGCAGCTGCTCGTAGAAGTGGGCGGGCGAGGAGCAGCGGGCGTAGGTGCGGTGCCCGGGGACGACCTCGAAGAGGTCGCCGCGGCGGAACTTCTCCTTGGCGCGGGCCACCACCTGGGCGTAGGAACCGGGCTCGGGCCCGTCGGGCACCTCGGTGGCGACCACCGGCGGGGTCGGCTCGGTCTCGCGGGGCAGCCCCTTGGTGGTGGCGGCGGGCCGGTCGGCGATGGCCGGGACGGCGAAGTCGTAGGTGTAGCGGACGCAGGTCTCGCGCTTGCGGTCGCGCACGACGATGGCGTCGGGCAGGTGCAGGACGAGGTCGCGGTCGGTGGGGTCGCGGTCGATGTGCCGCTCGATGGGCTCGAACTGGAAGGCCAGGTCGTAGCCGAACGCGCCGTACAGGCCCAGGTTGGGGTCCTCGGCGGCGCTGAGGGCGTCGATGACGGCGCGCAGCGCGGTGAAGACGCTGGGGCGGCGGCTGCGCTCCTCCTCGGTGAAGAACGCGCCGGGGTCGGGCTCGGGGACGGTGACCGCGGTGTGGGCGGGCCGGCGCTCGAAGTCGACGCCGGTGGGCTCCAGGGCGTCGGCGATGACGGGGAGCAGCACGCGGCCGCGTTCGTTGAGGGCGGTGGCGGTGACCCGGCGGCCGCGGGTGGTCAGCTCCAGGCACGGGTCCACGTACCCCAGGTGCCAGCGGTCGTACCGGCCCGGGTACTCCATGCCGGAGGACAGCACGCCGCCGCGGCGGGTCTCGACGTCGCGGACGAGGTCGGTGAGGATCTCCGGGTCGCAGGGGGTGGCCTGGCGGTGGACGGTCACGCCGCCTCGGGTGCGGTACGTGGTGGTCTGTACGTCGCTGGGTGTCACGGCCGGTCCTTCGGGCGCTGGTCGGTCGGGGTGGGCTGCACCGGCCGGGGCCGCAAAGGAGAACGACCGCCGTTCCGGGGCGGTCGCTGCGAGAGATACGCGAAACTTCGACGCCGCCTAGGAGCGGCGCCACCACTGGGCCTGAACGGAGGTGTTTCGCATGGGGCAGAGTGTAGCGGTCCGGCGGGCCCGTGGGGACCCCTTGTGGGGAATCCGCCGGGAACGTGTCGCGGTCGGGCCCGCACGCGCGGGCACCGGGCGGGCGCGGGTGGCAGGTCCGCGGCGCGGCGTGCTACGGTGAAGGGCTCTGCACGATAGATATCCGAATCAGTCTTGATATCAACGCTCATCTTACCATAAGGAAACCAGTGAGTCAATCCGCTCCCGAAGCACGGTCGTCCGAACGGGAGGCCCTGGCCACCGAGCAGACCAGGGTCACCGCGATGTACGAGCGGCTGGACGAGCTGCGCGCCCGCACCGAGGTACGGCTCGCCGACGCCCAGCTCCAGGACCGCACCGGGTTCGCCGCCCTGGTGGAGCGCGAGACCCGCACCTTCGAGCACGCCCGGGAGCGCGCCCGCCTGGGCGCGGTCGAGGAGGGCCTGTGCTTCGGCCGGATCGACCTCACCCACCACGACGGCCCCGAGGCCCGCTACATCGGGCGGATCGGCCTGCGCGACGCCGACTACGAGACCATCCTCGTGGACTGGCGGGCCCCGGCCGCCCGCCCCTTCTACGCCGCCACCCCCGGCGACCCGAACGGGGTGACCCGCCGCCGCCACCTGCGGGTGCGCCGACGCCGGGTGACGGGCCTGGACGACGAGGTGTTCGACCTCGACGGGCTCGGCGACTCCGAGCGCCGCCAGCTCGTGGGCGAGGCGGCCCTGCTCTCGGCCCTGGGCAGCGGCCGCACCGGGCGCATGGGCGACATCGTCGCCACCATCCAGACCGAGCAGGACCGGGTGATCCGGGCCCGGCTCGACGGCGTGCTCGTGGTCCAGGGCGGGCCCGGCACCGGCAAGACCGTGGCCGCCCTGCACCGCGCCGCGTACCTGCTCTACACCCACCGCACCGTCCTGGAGCGGCGCGGTGTCCTGGTGGTGGGGCCCAACCCGGCGTTCCTGCGCTACATCGGCGACGTCCTGCCCTCCCTGGGCGAGACCGACGCGGTGCTGCACACCGTCGGCGGCCTCTTCCCCGGGGTGTCCGCGACCCGCCGCGACCCCTACGGGGTCGCCGCCCTCAAGGGCGACACCCGGATCGTCGCCCTGGTCCGCGCCGCGGTCCGGGACCGCCAGCGCACCCCGCGCGCGGCGTTCGGCACCGACGACCTGGTGGTGGAGACCGACTCCGGGGTGCTGACCGTGCCCGGGCGGGCCTGCGTGCAGATCGTGCGCACCGCGCGGGGCCTGCGCCTGGGGCACAACGTCGCCCGCAAGTACACCGTCAACGCGCTGCTGGCCGAGCTGGCCCGCGCCGAGTCCGCGCTGCTGGGCCGCGCCCTGCCGGAGGAGGACGTGCGCTACGTCGGCGAGCGCCTGTGGGAGGAGGACCCGGTGCGCGAGGCCGTGGACGCGATGTGGCCGCGCCTGTCCGAGCGGCGGCTGCTGCGGGAGCTGTTCACCGACCGCGAGGCGCTGGCCCGGGTGGGCGCGCGGGCCGGGTACTCCCCCGCCGAGGCCGCCCTGCTGCACCGGCACGCGGACGCCGAGTGGACGGTGGAGGACGTGCCGCTGCTCGACGAGGCCGCCGAGCTGCTGGGCCGCGACGACTCCGGCCGCCGGGCCCGCGACCGCCGCGCCGCCGCCCGGCGCGCCGAGGAGGAGCGCTACGCGCAGGGGGTGCTGGAGCTCACCGGCCTGTCCGAGGACGAGATGATGAGCGCCGCCGACCTGGCCGAACGCCACCGCGACCGCGGCCCCGGGCTGACCACCGCCGAACGCGCGGCGGGCGACCGCGAGTGGGCCTACGGGCACGTCATCGTCGACGAGGCCCAGGAGCTGTCGCCGATGGCCTGGCGCACGGTGATGCGCCGGGTGCCCACCCGCTCCCTCACCGTCGTGGGCGACCTCGCCCAGACCGGCAGCGCCGCGGGTGCCTCCTCCTGGGCCGACGCCCTGGAGCCGTACGCCCCCGGCAAGGTGCACGTGGAGCGGCTGCGGGTGAACTACCGCACGCCCGCGCCGATCATGGCGGTGGCCGCCGACGTGCTGCGCGCGGCCGCCCCGGGCGAGGAGCCCCCGGAGTCGGTGCGCGAGGACGGCGCCCCGCCGCGCGCCGTGTCGCTGCCCGCCGACCTCGCGGGCCTGGCCGCCCTGGTGGCGGACGAGCGCGCGGAGATCGGCGAGGGCAGGGTCGCGGTGATCACCGCCGACGACCGGATCGCCGCGGTGCGGGCGGCACTGCCCGGCGCCGCCGGGGCCCGGGAGCTGGAGCAGGAGGTGGTGGCGCTGACCGCCACCGAGTCCAAGGGGCTGGAGTTCGACGCCGTGGTGGTCGTGGAGCCCGACGCCCTGCTGGCGGCGCCGCGCGGCGCCAACGACCTGTACGTCGCCCTGACCCGCGCCACCCGGCGCCTCACCGTGGCGCACACCGGGCCGCTCCCCGCCGTCCTGTCGCGCCTGGAGTCCTGAGGCGGGAGGCCCGCCCGATCCGGGCTACCAGCCGACCTCGGGCGCCAGGTCCCGCACCTGCGGCAGGGCCGCGTCCCAGACCGTGGTGAACCACGCCGAGAACGGCTCCCCGGCCCGCATCCGCTCCAGCTCCCCGGGACCGACCGCCCGCACCTCCTCGACCTCCTCGGGGTCGGGGTCGGTCGGGCGGTCCAGGCGGCCCACGAAGAGGTGGTTGAACTCGTGCTCCACCAGCCCCGAGGCCGGGTCGGGGTGGCGGTAGGTCACCGTCCCGGCCTCGCGCAGCAGGGCGGGCGCCGCCCCGAGCTCCTCGCCCACCCGGCGCAGCGCCGCGATCAGCGGCCGCTCCTGCGGGTAGGGGTGGCCGCAGCAGGTGTTGGACCACACCCCCGGCGAGTGGTACTTGCCCAGGGCGCGGCGCTGGAGCAGCAGGCGTCCCTCGCCGTCCACGAGGAAGACGGAGAACGCCCGGTGCAGGACGCCGGGCGACCGGTGGGCCGACAGCTTCTCCGCGACGCCGGTGGTGGTCCCGTGTTCGTCCACCAGTTCCAGCAGGATCGGGTCCCGCGCCGGGGTCGCGGCCGGGCGCTCGGGGGCCTCGGTGCTCGTACTCAGGGAGTGGGTGGTCATCGCCGTCCTCGGGTTCGGTGCGGATGCGGGGGACATGCGGGGGACAACGGTGCCCGGGCCGCGGGGCGGCGGTCCCCGCGGCCCGGACGGCTCAGATGCGGTCGGCCGCGATGAGCAGGTAGTGGAAGCTGCGCTCACGGTAGGCGGTCAGGAAGGGGTCCTCGACACCGGTGGCGACGGAGGACCGCTCCCGCAGCTCCCAGTAGGGGATGGTGGCGTCGGTCAGGTCCACCACGGAGATGGGGACCAGCCCGTTGGCCGCCATGGCCTTGAAGTAGTGGCTGCGCGGGTGGATGTTGCAGGTGTAGTGCTCGTCGATGCGGCTGACCGCCTTGGAGCGGCCGCCGGTCACGTCGTTGTAGCAGCCGGTGATCGTCACGTAGCGGCCGCCGTGCTTGAGCAGGCGGGCGTGCTCGGCGAAGAGCTCGAACAGGTCCACGTACATGGTGGACTCGTTGTTCCAGCTGGCGCTGAGCGAGCCGGTCTCGAAGCCGGTGTCGAGCATGTTGCGGAAGTGGAACTTGACCTTGTCGTCCACGCCGCGCTCGCGGGCCTGGGAGTTGGCGAAGTCCACCTGCTTGCGCGAGATGCTCACGCCGTCCACGCTGCACCCGAACCGGGCGTTGGCCATGAAGCTCGTGCCGCCGCGCCCGGACCCGGTGTCCATGATCCGGTCCTCGGGGCCGAGCGGGCCCAGGTGGTCGAGCAGCAGGTCGGCCTGGGCGGTCTCCAGGCGGTGCATCTCCTCGATGATGCGCTGGTCGCGGGTCTCCTGCGGGCCCTCCAGGACGGAGGGGTCGTAGTCCCCCACCCCGTAGTGGTGGTGGAAGAAGCCGTCGACCTCGCCGAGGCGGATGTTGACCGGGTCCTGCTCGGCGTTCCAGTAGGCGGCCACCGACTCCTGGTAGGCGGTGCGCAGGACCTTGGCCGGGGTCGCGGCCGAAGGCGCGGGCATGGTGTCGGTCATCGGGAGGGAACTCCTTGTCGTCGCGTGTGTCCGGGGGCGGGCGCCCCCGGGGCGGGTGGAACACGGGCACGCCGAGGGCCGGCGTGTCCGGATGTGCGTGCGTGCGGGGGGAGCCGGGCCGGCCGTCGGGCCGGGCCCGGCGGTCAGGGCCCGGCGGTCAGGCCGGGGCGGGCTCGACCGGGGCCGTCTCGGCCGGCCGGTGGTAGCGGGCGGTGCTGGCGTGCCATTCGCGGCTGCCGCCCATCCACGCCCACAGGCCCCACAGGAACCGGCCGAGCTCGGGCGGACCGGTGGCGGCCAGGGCGGCGGCCTCCGCCTCGAAGGTGTGCATCAGCTCGTCGTGGATCTCGACGGTGCGCACCATCGCCTCGCGGGGCGTGCAGCCGTCCTCGGTCTCGATCAGCCGGGGCAGGCTGAAGTCGTCGACGTCCTCCTTGCCCATGGAGTAGAGGTCGTTGACGATGACGCTGGCCGATCCGGCCAGGGTGAACACCCGCCGGACCTCGGGCCGGCCGAACTGCTCGGCGGGCAGCTCGTACCCGGCCACCGGGTCGATGAGGGCCATGCAGGGCACGAAGCTGTTCTCGTGCCGGTGCATGAGGAACTCCCATACCGGAGGCCGCTGGCCGGTCGTGTACCAGACGCCCTCCTGGTTGTAGGCGACGAACATGATGGCCAGCTCGTGCCGGAGCCTGCGCACCTGCTGCCAGGTGGCGTACCGGCCCAGGTTGCCGATGCTGTCGCGCAGCGCCACCGCCACCGGGTCGGCCCGCACCACCCGCTCCAGTTCGGGTGCGTACCGCCTCGGCAGGTGGGCCTGGTCGATCACCGAGTGGGCGATGGCCAGCCGCTGCCCGAGCAGGTCGTGGCGGGCCTCCTCGACCTCCCCGTCCACGTAGTGGTCGTCCACCGACCACTCGGCCAGGGCGCACTTGGCGGCAGCCAGCAGGCGGTCGGGGTCGTCGGTCTCGGGGTGGGCGAGCATGATGAGCCGCCCGAACCCGGCCGAGCGCACCCGGTCGAGCTGGCCGGGGTAGACGCCGACCTCGGCGGCCCACTCCACCAGCCGGTCGTCGACCTCGTCGCCCAGCGCCGGGTCGTCGCGCACCGCCGGCGGGCAGTACAGGACGGGGACCGGGTCGGCCGCCCCGGCCGCCACCCGGGTTCCCGGGTCGGTGGCCGGGGCCGTTCCCGGGGCG
>NZ_JBJJBV010000216.1:0-11350 GCF_045446735.1 Nocardiopsis protaetiae | reverse complement strand
TGGACTCGCTCACCAACATCCTGACCTCGGACGGTCCCGAGGGGCTGCTGGAGCAGAACGCCGACATCACCTACCTGTCCGAGACCCAGCAGGCGCAGCTGGACGAGTTCGGCGAGTCGGCCGAGCGCCTGTTCTCCCTCAAGGACGAGGCCGAGGAGGCCCTGAAGGAGGCCGAGGGCGCTCTGGAGGAGGCCGAGGAGGCCAAGGAGAAGGTCGAGGAGAAGATCTCCGAGCAGGAGGAACTGCTCACCCAGTTCCCCGACGCCGACGCCTCGACCGAGGGCGCCAACGACTCCGGCGGCCAGTCCTACACCGGCGGTGCCTCGGGCAGCGCGGGCGCCGCGCTGGACTTCGCCTACGCCCAGATCGGCAAGCCGTACATCTACGGCGGCACCGGCCCCAACGGCTACGACTGCTCCGGCCTGACCCAGGCCGCCTGGCGCGCCGGCGGCGTGGACCTGCCCCGGACCACGTACTCGCAGGCCGAGGTGGGCAACCGCATCTACGACATCAACGCCCTGCAGCCGGGCGACATCATGTTCTTCAGCGGGCTGGGCCACAACGGCCTGTACGCGGGCGGCGGGCAGATGGTGCACGCCCCGCGCACCGGCCGCAACATCGAGGTGGTCGGGCTGGCCGCCTACTGGGCCGGCCAGTTCGAGTTCGCCGTGCGCCCCTGACGCACCCCCGGTACGTCCGAGGCCGTCCCCGTTCGCGGGGGCGGCCTCGTCGCGTCCGGCGGGGGCGGCGTCGCGTGGACCCGTTCGTGTGAGGCCGTTCCGCCTCGCCCTCGTTTCTTACACCCCATTTTCGGCCATATCCGGTCATGGTTCCGAACATCACGAAAAGGTTGAGAGCGCCCGGGGGATGCACTAGTGTTCAACGCCGAACGTGTTTCGGCCCCTTCACCGCGCCGGTCCGGTCCCCCGCTCCTCACCCCGGAAGCCCCTGTTCCGGTCGGCGCATCCCTTGAGGAAGGTGTATCCCACCGTGTCCGTATCGCGCCGCATATCGGTCGTCGCCGCCCTGTCCTGCGGGGCGTTCCTGCTGCCCGCGTCGGTCGCGAACGCCGAGCCGACCGCCGAAGAGGTCCGTGAGGAGATCGAGCGCCTCGAAGAGGAGTTCGCCGAGCTCAACGCGATCTACAACGAGGCCAAGGAGACCCACGAGGCCGCCGAGGAGAAGCTGGACGACATCCAGGAGGACCTCGAAGAGGCCCGGGAGAAAGTGGACACGCTGGGCCGCGGTGTGCGCACCCTGGCCAACCTCGCCTACACCGGCACCGACTTCACCTCCCCCACCCAGCTCATCGGCTCCGGCGGGCCCGAGGAGGCGATGTTCCACCAGGCCGACCTGGGCTACCTCTCCGAGACGCACAACGCCAGCCTTGAGCAGTACCTCGAAGAGCTGGAGGAGCTGGAGACCCTCGAAGCCGAGGCCGCCGAGACCGAGGAGGAGTCCGCCGAGGCCCTGAAGGAGGCCGAGGAGGCCGCCGAGGAGGCCGAGGAGAAGATCGAGGAGCAGGAGGCCCTGCTCGACGAGCTGACCGAGGAGGAGCGGGCCGCGGCCACCGCCAACACGGCCAACACCGGCGGGGGCACCACCGGGGGCGGGAGCACCGGTGGTGGTACCGGAGGCGGCGCCACCTACACCGGACCGGCCACGGGCAACGCGCAGGTCGCCCTGAACTTCGCCTACGAGCAGGTCGGCAAGCCCTACATCTGGGGCGGCACCGGTCCCAACGGCTACGACTGCTCCGGCCTGACCCAGGCCGCCTGGCGCGCCGCCGGCGTGAACCTGCCGCGCACCACCTACGACCAGGTCAACGCGGGCCAGCGGGTCTCCTGGGACAACAAGCAGCCGGGCGACCTGCTGTTCTTCTACGGCTCCAGCCCCAGCCACGTCGGCCTGTACGCGGGCAACGGGATCATGGTGCACGCCTCGACTTCGAGCAAGCCCATCGGCGAGGTCACCCTCAACGACTACTACCGGGCCAACTTCGTCACGGCGGTCCGTCCCTAGTCCCCGGGCCGGCCCCTCCCCGGAGCCGTCCCCCTCCCGAACCTCCGCGGCCCCGCACCGGTATCCGGTGCGGGGCCGTTACGCTCGTGGCGTGCCGCGAACGCTGATCATCACCAACGACTTCCCGCCCCGGGCCGGGGGCATCGAGGCCTTCGTCCACGAGGTGGCGCTGCGCCTGCACGACGTCGTCGTGTACACGTCCTCGCCCGCGGCGGCGGACGCCGCCGCCGACCCCCACTTCGACCTGCGGCTGCCGTTCCCCGTGGTGCGCGACGCCGCCCGGGTGCTGCTGCCCACGCCCCGGGTGGCGCGGCGGGCCGCCGCCATCGCCCGGCTGGAGGGCTGCGACTCGGTGCTGTACGGGGCCGCGGCGCCGCTGGGGCTGGCCGCCGGGTCCCTGCGGGACACCGTGGGCCGCCAGGTGGCGCTGACCCACGGGCACGAGACGGGGTGGGCGCTGCTGCCGGGGGCGCGCGAGGCGCTGCGCCGCATCGGCGACACCACAGACGCCGTCACCTACCTGGGCGAGTACTCCCGGCGGCACCTGGCCCGGGCGCTGTCCGCACCGGCCGCGGCGCGGATGCGGCGGGTCGCGCCGGGGGTGGACACCGCCCGGTTCCGGCCCGGGGCGGGCGGCGGGGAGGTCCGCAAGCGGCACGGGCTGGGCGAGCGCCCGGTCGTGGTGTGCGTCTCCCGGCTGGTGCCCCGCAAGGGCCAGGACACTTTGCTGCGCGCCTGGCCCCGGGTGCTGGCCGACGTGCCCGACGCGGCCCTGCTCATCGTCGGCGACGGCCCCGACCGGAAACGGCTGCGGGCGGCGGCCGCCGGGCTGTCCTCGGTGGTGTTCACCGGCCCGGTCCCGGCGGAGGCGCTGCCCGCCCACTACGACGCCGGGGACGTGTTCGCGATGCCCTGCCGCACGCGGCGGGGCGGCCTGGACGTGGAGGGCCTGGGGATCGTCTACCTGGAGGCGTCGGCCACCGGGCTGCCGGTGGTGGCGGGCGACTCCGGGGGCGCCCCGGACGCGGTCCTGGACGGGGAGACCGGGCACGTCGTCGACGGCTCCCGGCCGGGCCCCGCCGCCCGGGCGCTCATCCGGCTCCTGGAGGACCCCGACCGCGCCGCCCGGATGGGCGCACGCGGCCGGGAGTGGGTGGAGCGGGAGTGGACCTGGGACCGCGCCTGCGCGCGGCTCAGCGGCCTACTGACGGCCTAGCGGCCCCTTGTCGGCCCGGCCCCCCTCACAGGTCGTCCCCGTGGACGGTGCCGGGCGGGGAGGCGGAGTCGGTAGCCTGCGGTGCGCCGGTCTCGCTGTTCTCCAGCCACTCCTCCCAGGAGCGCTGGTAGAACCCCCAGCCGTTGTCCCACTCCAGTTCCCGGGCGGTGCCGGTGGTCTCCAGCACGTCGCCCATCAGGGTGTTGTCGTGGAACCAGCGGGCGTCGGAGACCGACATGTTGGTGCAGCCGTTGGACCGGTTCGCGTGGCCGATGCTGCCGTTCCAGGGCGCGGCGTGGGTGAACTCGCCGCTGTTGGAGGTGCGCACCGCCCAGTCGGCCTCGACCCGGTAGTAGCCGGGCGAGCCCGCCGGGATGCCGACGGTCGCCGAGTCCATCACGAGCCTGCTGTAGCGCTCCATGAGGACGTGGACGCCGGAGGTGGTGGTGTTGAAGTGCCGTTCGCCCTTGCCGTTGCTGACCGGGATGGAGCGGATGCGCTCGCCGTCCACCGCCACGTGCATCCGGTGCTCGGGGACGTGCATGGTGGCGATGAGCTCGCGGCCCACCTCGAACCCGATGCGCCGGTCGGCGGTGCCGAACACCCCCTCGGAGGCCTCCACACCGGTCAGCCGCAGGTCGACGGTGACCTTCTGGTGCGGCTCCCAGTACTTCTCGGGCCGGAACACGGCGGTGGTCTCGTTCGGCCAGTTCCAGGCGCCCTCGGTGGCCTTCTCCGAGGTCACGTGCATGGAGTTCTCGACCTGTTCGCGGTTGTCCACCGGCTCCTCGAAGGTGACGACGACCGGCATGCCCACCCCGACGGTCTGCCCGTCCTGCGGCAGCACGAAGGGGTCGGCGAGCGCGGCGTCCGCGGCCACCGCGTGGGTGCCGAACGTCGAGACGACCTCGGTGCGCTCGCCGTCGGCGCCCTCCGCGGTGGCGTAGACGGCGACCCGGCCACCAGGGGCCAGGTTCCAGTCGCTGACCCAGGCGGAGCCGTCCTCGGCGAGCGTGCCGGTGACCGGCGCCCGCTCGGGCCCCTCCGCGTCGGCCGCCGCCCCCGCCCCTGTCTCGGCCCACTGCTCGCGGCCGATCTGCTCGACGGTGACGTCGGTGAGGACGCCGTCCTCCACCAGGACCCGCACGGGTGTGTTGGGTGCGACCTCCGCCCGCCCCGGGGCCGGGGTGATGGAGATCCGCGGCCCGGGCGCCTCCTGCGGTTCCTCCTCGGTGGCCGTGCAGGCCGTGGCCACCAGGGCCGCGGCGACGGTGCCGGTGACCAGGCGCCCGGCGAACCGGACTCGTCGGTCCATGACAGAACCCCCAGATGTCACGTTAAGTGATTAATAGATCACAACGGACATGGGGGAAATCACAGCATTCGCCACTCCCGCACCTTGAGCACCTTTTGCACCACCGTGTCCGGGGCGGGTGCTCGGTGTTCCGGCTAGTGCTGGAACTCCTTGCGGTAGTACTCGAAGACCCAGCCGATGGAGGTGAGGACGACGGCGAAACCGCCGATGATCACCATCCACCAGCCGATCGCCACGCCCACCGCGGTGAACGCCACGGACATGGCCACGAACATCGGCCACCAGCTGTGCGGGCTGAAGAAGCCGTACTCGCCGGCGTTCTCGGCGATCTCACCGTCGAGCCGCTCCTCCGCGGGAAGCCCGTGGAAGTGCTCGCTGCGGCGGGCCGCCTGCCAGAGCCAGTAGCCGATCATCCAGCCGAAGCCGATGGAGACGACCAGCGCCGTCGTACCGGTCCACTCGATGGCCCCGGTGTCCTGCCAGGACCAGTAGATGTACAGGGCGGCCGCCAGACCGAAGAAGGTCGAGACGCCCATGAACAGATAGGCCTGTGTCTTCATGAGCCCCTACTCCTTCGTGGCGCCGGCGGGAACCGCGCCGGGGGCGGCGGCGTGCGGGTGGTTGAGGTCGAACGCGGGGCGCTCGGACCGGATCCGCGGCAGCGACGTGAAGTTGTGCCGCGGCGGCGGGCAGGACGTCGCCCACTCCAGCGAGCAGCCGTAGCCCCACGGGTCGTCCACCTCGACCTTGGGCGCCTTCTTCGCGGTGATGTACATGTTCCAGAAGAAGATCAGCGTCGAGGCGGCCAGCACGAACGAGGACACCGACGAGATCTGGTTCAGCTCGGTGAAGCCGTCACCGGGCAGGTAGTCGGCGTAGCGGCGCGGGAAGCCCATGGCGCCCAGCCAGTGCTGGACCAGGAACGTGCCGTGGAAGCCGAGGAACAGCAGCCAGAAGTGGACCTTGCCCAGCGTCTCGTTGAGCATCCTGCCGGTGAACTTGGGCCACCAGAAGTAGAAGCCCGCGAACATCGCGAACACCACGGTGCCGAACACCACGTAGTGGAAGTGGGCCACCACGAAGTAGGAGTCGGTGACGTGGAAGTCGATCGGCGGGGAGGCCAGCAGCACACCGGTGAGGCCGCCGAAGAGGAAGGTCACCAGGAAGCCGATGGTGAAGAGCATCGGCGTCTCGAAGGTGAGCTGGCCGCGCCACATCGTGCCGATCCAGTTGAAGAACTTCACACCGGTCGGGACCGCGATGAGGAACGTCATGAACGAGAAGAACGGCAGCAGGACCGCGCCCGTCGGGAACATGTGGTGGGCCCACACGGTGACGGACAGGCCCGCGATGGCGATCGTCGCGGCCACGAGGCTCTTGTAGCCGAAGATCGGCTTGCGGCTGAACACCGGCAGGATCTCCGTCGCGATGCCGAAGAACGGCAGCGCGATGATGTACACCTCGGGGTGGCCGAAGAACCAGAACAGGTGCTGCCACAGGATCGCGCCGCCGTGCTCGGCGTTGTAGACCTGCGTGCCGACCATGCGGTCGGCGCCCAGGGCGATCAGGGCGGCGGTCAGGACCGGGAACGCGATGAGCACCAGGACGCTGGTGAGCAGGGTGTTCCAGGTGAAGATCGGCATGCGGAACATCGTCATACCGGGCGCGCGCATGCACAGGCCGGTGGTGATGAAGTTGACCGCGCTGAGGATGGTGCCCAGACCGGAGACGGCCAGGCCCAGGATCCACAGGTCGCCGCCCAGGCCCGGCGAGCGGACCGCGTCGGACAGCGGGGTGTAGGCGAACCAGCCGAAGCTGGCCGCGCCGCCCGGGGTGATGAACCCGCTAACGGCGATGAGGCTGCCGAACAGGAACAGGTAGTACCCGAACAGGTTCATCCTGGGGAACGCCACGTCGGGGGCGCCGATCTGCAGCGGCATGATGATGTTCGAGAACCCGACGAACAGCGGGGTCGCGAACATCAGCAGCATGATCGTGCCGTGCATGGTGAACAGCTGGTTGAACTGCTCGTTGGACATGATCTGCATGCCCGGGAAGAGCAGCTCGGTGCGCATGAGCACCGCCAGGACGCCACCGAAGAGGAAGAACCCGAACGAGGTGATCAGGTACATGTACCCGATGATCTTGTGGTCGGTCGACGTCAGCCAGTTGACGATGACCGAGCCCTTGGTGCCCGGCAGCCCTTGGGAGGCGGTGTGCGCGGGGGTGGTGGTCGTGCTCATTACTCGTTGGTCTCCTCGGCCTCGTCGGCGCCGGAGCCCGTGCCCTCCTGGCCGGAACCCTCCGCACCGGTCTCCTCGCCGGAGTCCGGGGTGTCGGGGGTCTCGGCGGCCTCGGTCTCCTCGGCGGCCGCGGCCTGCTCGGCGGCCCAGATCTCGTAGTCCTCTTCGGACATGACCTCGACGTTGAAGAGCATGCGGGTGTGGTCCACACCGCACAGCTCGGCGCAGCGGCCGATGTAGTCGCCGGCGGTGCCGTCGTTGAGGTTCACCTGGAACGCGTTGTCGCGGCCCGGGACGACGTCCATCTTGAAACCGAACGCCGGGATCCAGAACGAGTGGATGACGTCCGGGGAGTACAGGTCGAAGTGCACGACCGCGTTCTCCGGCAGCACCAGCGTGGACTGCGTGGAGGGGTCGGCGGTGCCGTCCGGGTTGGGCATGCCCACCTGGGAGAACAGCACCTCGCCGCCCTCGTCCTTGGGGGCGTCCAGGTAGTTGAACTGCCAGGCCCACTGGAAGGCGACGACCTCGACGTGGACGTCGGCCTCCTGCTCGGTGTCCAGCAGGTAGCTCTGATCGCGCGCGGTGAAGTAGAACAGCACCGCGATGACGACGATCGGCAGCACGGTGTAGAGCGCCTCGATGGGCATGTTGTAGCGCACCTGGGGCGGCAGCTGCTCAGAGCGCTTGCGGTGGAAGATGATCGACCAGATCATCAGTCCCCACACGAGAATGCCGACCGCGAACGCCGCCACCCAGGAACCCTGCCAGAGCGAGAGAACACGCTCGGCCTGCTCGGTGATCGGCTCCGGCATGCCCAAACGAGTGAGCTCGTTCGACGCGCAGCCGGTCGCGGCCAGCCCCAGCACGGCGAGCGCGGCGCCGCGTGGTGCCCATCGGCGCAGAGTGGAGCGCCGATTTTCTTGGCGGGTCGGACTCACGGATTGCCTTCCCAGCGGTGTAGCCCGTGGATTCCCACGGGCGGCCTAAGTATCCAAAGCTTGTCAGGGGGAAACATTATCGCGAACCGCCCAGGGTCCCGTTCATGGGCTTGCCTGGTCAGCGTGTTGCCGAAGGCCCCTGATACGGGACGCTCGGTGGTCCGTGGAGCCGGGCCCGTCGCGCGCCGGGGGTGACCCCTTGGCCGGCGATCGGCGAGGCACGGCCCGGCGTTCCCCCGGGCCCCTCCCCCATGAGGCGGCCGGGGCACCCGTCCGGGTGTCGGGCGGCGCCCGCGTCCACAGCGGGTGCGTCCGAGGTCCGGCGTCCCACGGGGAGAGAACAAGGTGAGCGTATCGCTGGGTTTACGACACCCTTAACCGGGTTCGCCTTACCGCGCGCGAGGGGTCAAGATTGGGACACGGAACGACAACGCACAGGGGGTTCCCGTGTCCGAGGGACGGCCGCTGCCGGGGGTGACGGCACCGTCGGTGATCGTGGAGGCGGTGGGCCGCAAGTGCCCGATCCCGATCATCTGGGTGGCGCAGCGCCTGCACGAAGTGCCCATCGGAGGGGTCATCGCGGTCACCGCGGACGATCCGGCCGCCAGGGCGGACATCCCCGCCTGGTGCCGGATGAAGATGCACGAGTTCGTCGCCGAGGTGCCGCTGGAGCGGGGTAGCGCGTTTCACATCCGGCGCATGTACTGAGCCGTTCCGGCACGTGCACCGAGCCGTTCCCGGTTCCGGCACCGTAACGATTCGGGCACACCGAATCCCGGGGGTGCCGGGCGCACGATCGGGGGTGCGGTCAGCGGCTCGATCGGGGGCGTGCACACGGAAGAGGCCGCACGGACCCGGGGGTCCGTACGGCCTCTCGGCTCGCTCACACGGCGCCGCGGGGGCGCCGGACGCTAGCGGGCGTAGAACTCGACGACGAGCTGCTCGTCGAAGGGCACCGGGATCTGCTCACGCTTGGGGCGGTCGACGACCGCGATGCGCAGGTCCTTGTGGCTGACCGCCAGGAACCCGGCGATCTTGTCGTCGGCGTGGACGCCCTCGGCGGCCTCGACGAACGGCACCATGGAACGGGACTTGGCCCGAACCTCGATGATCTGGCCCGGCTTGACCTGGTACGACGGGATGTCGACCTTCTTGCCGTCCACGGTGATGTGGCCGTGGTTGATGAACTGGCGGGCGGCGTAGATCGACGCGGCGAAGCCGGCGCGCAGCACGACCGTGGCCAGGCGCAGCTCCAGCTCGGCCAGCATCTCCTCACCGGTGCGGCCGGGGCGCTTCTTGGCGTTCTCGTAGATCCTGACCAGCTGCTTCTCGGTCAGGTCGTAGTACCAGCGCACCTTCTGCTTCTCGGCCTGGCGGACGGCGAAGTCGCTGCTGTTGCGGCGGACGCGACGGCCGTGCTCACCGGGCGGGTAGGGGCGCTTCTCGAAGTAGCTGACCGCCTTACGGGTCAGCGGCATTCCGGCGCGCCGCGACAACCGCACCTTGGGTCCGGTGTAGCGCATGCAATGTCCTTTCACATGGAATGCGGGGAATCCCAGGTAAGGCTGACCTAGAACTGGGAGGCGTGCGGGCACGCCCGGGCCCCGTGCGCGCCTGTCGGCGCGGTGCGGAGCGGGTTCCCCACCGTTGCGGCGACCCCGCGCTAACGGTTCGGGCTCTACACACCGGCACGCGTTTCAGCGCACCGGCGGGCACGGCGGACCCGCCGAAGAGGAACGACGGGGTCCGTGCGGGTCGCGTCCCGGGCATGCGAACGCACGGGACGCGGGGTCACGACTCTCTACTCTACGGGGTCCGGGGACCCTAGACGAACGGGCGGACCTCGGCGGCGACCTCCGCGCCGTAGGAGCGCTCCAGCCGGTCCAGCAGCGAGGCGCCGGTGAGCGTGTACTCCTGCGGGCCGTCGACCTCCAGGCAGTGCACCGCGGTGGCGTTGCCCACCTGGGCGGCGCGCTCCAGGGACAGGCCCCAGGAGTGGGCGGCCAGGAACCCGGCGCGGAAGGCGTCGCCCATGCCGGTCGGGTCGACCAGGTCGCCGACGGCGGCGGCCGGAACGTGGATGCTCGGCTCGCCCGCGCGGTCGATCCGGGCGCCCTTGGCGCCCAGGGTGGTGATGCGGGTGCCGACCCTGGCCAGGACCTCGGCGTCGGACCACTCGGTCTTCTGCTCGGCCAGGGCCTTCTCGTACTCGTTGGTGAACAGGAAGGCTGCCCCCTCGATGAGGGTGCGCACCTGCGGGCCCCCCATGCGGGCGAGCTGCTGGGAGGGGTCGGCGGCGAAGGCGATGCCCCGGGTGCGGCACTCCTCGCTGTGGCGGACCATCGCGGCCGGGTCGTCGGCGCCGACCAGGACCAGGTCCAGCCCGCCCAGGCGGTCGGCGATCGGCTGGAGCTCGATGTTGCGGGCCTCGGCCATGGCGCCCGCGTAGAACGACGCGATCTGGTTCTGGTCGCGGTCGGTGGTGCAGATGAACCGGGCGGTGTGGCGCAGCTCGGAGATGTAGACGTGGGAGGTGTCCACGCCGTGGCGGTCCAGCCAGGCGCGGTAGTCCTCGAAGTCGGCGCCGGCCGCGCCGACCAGGACGGGGGACAGCCCGAAGCCGCCCAGTCCGAAGCAGATGTTGGCGGCGACGCCGCCGCGCCGGACGTCCAGCTCGTCGATGAGGAAGGAGAGGGACAACTGCTGGATCTGCTCGGGGATGATCTGCTCCGCGAACCGCCCCTCGAAGGACATCAGGTGATCGGTGGCGATGGATCCGGCAACCGCGATACGCACGGGACGAGGTCTCCTTGGTCGGACGCGCCGGCCCGGGGCCGGACACTGTTCCGGGCACGCTCACGGCGCGCCCTTTCGGACTGACCCAGGGTACAGACCCGCCCGCGGCCGTCCGCCGTCCCCCGGGGGACGGCGAAGGGAGGGCGGACCGGGTCCGCCCTCCCTGTCGGTGGCCGTCCGCGCGCCCCGGGTCGCCCGGGGCCGCGCTCCCTAGTTGAAGGAGTCGCCGCAGGCGCAGGAACCGGTGGCGTTGGGGTTGTCGATGGTGAAGCCCTGCTTCTCGATGGTGTCGACGAAGTCGATCGTGGCACCGACGAGGTAGGGGGAGCTCATCCGGTCGGTCACGACCGCGACGCCGCCGAAGTCGGTGACGATGTCGCCGTCGAGCTCGCGCTCGTCGAAGTAGAGCTGGTAGCGAAGCCCGGAGCAGCCGCCGGGCTGGACCGCCACGCGAAGGCGCAGGTCGTCCCGGCCCTCCTGCTCAAGGAGCGCCCGAACCTTGCTGGAAGCGCCCTCCGTGAGGATGATCCCCTCGGTGGTCTCGCTCTGAACCGTCATCGTGTAAAGCTCCTCGTGGAAAGGGGTTGCGGCCCGCATGCGCCCGCGGCCCCGGTCTGACGCCCGCCGCCGGGACGGATGTCCTCTTCAACGGGTGCCAACACCCGGACCCGGCGCCGCATTCCGACGCGCCGCCGCCGTGTCCGTCCGGCCCTGCCGGCCCCGCGCGCGGGGTCCGGTACGGGCTGACTTGCGCGTGTTCCACCAGGGTACCCACCCGGCCCCGCCGTCACACCGGACGGCGGGGGCGGACGGCGGG
>NZ_JBJJBV010000215.1:0-14621 GCF_045446735.1 Nocardiopsis protaetiae | reverse complement strand
GGGGCACCGGCGCGTTCACCCCCGGCGGGGCCCCTTACCTCCCGGCGGGGTCGAAGTCGCGCGAGGCCAGGAACCCCGGCCTGGGGTCCTTGCCCCCGAACGGCTTCTCGCAGGCGTTCTCCACGCTGTTGTAGACGATGAACACGCTCGACCGCGCCCACGGCGTGATGTTCGCCCCGGCCGCGTACATGCAGTTGGCGTCCAGCGCCGTCACGTCCCCGGGCGCCCCCTCCAGCACGTCGATGCCGTGCCGGTCGGCCAGGATCGTCAGCGTCGCCCGGTCGGGGGTCCCGGCGCGGCCGCCGTCCCCCTCCTCCAGGCAGGACACGTACGTGCGGTGCGAGCCGGGCATCACCAGCGGCGCGCCGTTGTGCGGGTGGTGGTCGGTCAGCGCCACCGAGAACCCGACGGCGCGCATGCGCGGCATGCCGTCCTCGGCGTGCCAGGTCTCGAAGTCCGACCGCCAATACAGGGGCCCGCCGCCGAACCCGGGCCGGTGGTCGAGGCGGCTCTGGTGCACGTACACCTCCGAGCCGAGGATCTGGCGGGCGGGCTCCAGCAGCCGGGGGTCGTTGGCCAGCGCCTCGAACACCTCGCTGACCCGGTGCACCTCGAACACGGAGCGCACGCCCCCGTCGGCGGGGTCGACGACGGCGCGCTCGTCACCGCGCAGCCGCGGGTCGCCGACCAGCCGGTCGGCCTCGTCCAGGTGCCCGGCGGCCTCGCCCGCGTCCAGCAGCGACGCGAACCGGGTGTATCCGCGGCGGTCGTGTTCCTGAAGCTCTTCGTCGGTGAGGGGGCCGTCCTCGGCGGTGCCCCAGACGGTGGGGTCCCTCCGGTAGAGGAGTGCGGCCTCGGTGCCCTTGCGGGTGGGGTAGTCGTCCAGTGTCGGGAGATCCATCTGCAACGTCATGGCCGAGCCCCTGTGCGGGGTGATCCTTTCGGTGTCGCTGTCTCTTCTGTTCCGGTGGACGGTCCGTACGACATCCGAACGTAACAAACACCCCTGCCGCCGTTCCCCGGCGATTTTCTCCCGCTGGTTTATCCGCTTTCATAGCGGGTAGGTTGAGCCGACTCCGGGGCGCCCGCCGAAAAGGTCAAGGGCGCCTTTTGTGTTCTTGCCTCCCTTTGGTGCGGCGTTCTCCCCGGTGCCCCCGGCCTTCGCGCGCCCGCCGCGACACCCCGTGCCCCGCACGCTCACACCGCGCTCATCACCGCGACCGTGCGGGAATCGGCCCAACCGCCCAAACCCCCGTCCGGCCGCCCCGCTTTTTTCCGTGATCCAGTTCACAGGGATACGGTGCGGAGCCTGGTGCAAAATCGGCGGCCCCGATCCGAACCCGTAACACCGGATTCTCCGGGAATTCCCATACGGGGACTGGTGCGAAACCCCTGGTGGCCCCACAGTGGTGGAGGTCCTTCCCTCGCCCCCGCTCAAGAGGAGAGAACAGAATATGACCCCCACCCCCCGTGGGCTCCGCGCCGCCCTGGCGACGGTCTTCGCACTGGCCCTCGCCGTCGTCCTGGGCTGGGCGGCCCCGGCCGCCGCCGCCCACACCCTCCCCCCGGGCATCCCCGCCACCTCCACCGCGCAGTCGCAGCTCAACTCCCTGCGGGTCGCCGCCAAGGGGCCCCAGACCGGCTACGACCGCTCCCTGTTCCCGCACTGGGCCGTGGTCTCCAGCCCCTGCACCGCCCGCCAGCACGTCCTCAAGCGCGACGGCCACAACGTCGTCACCAACTCCAACTGCCAGCCCACCTCCGGTAGCTGGTACAGCTTCTACGACGCGGTGACCTGGAGCGGCGACGTCGCCCAGATCAGCGTCGACCACATGGTCCCGCTCAGCGAGGCCTGGAAGACCGGCGCCGCCTCCTGGACGACCGACCAGCGCCGCGCCTTCGCCAACGACGTGAACTCCCCGCAGCTGTGGGCGGTCACCACGTCCAGCAACAGCGCCAAGGGCGACAAGGACCCGTCCCAGTGGATGCCGACCAACACGGCCATCCACTGCAACTACGTCAAGGCGTGGGTCAACGTGAAGTACCGCTACAACCTCTCGGTGACCTCCACCGAGAAGTCCTCGATCCAGAGCACCATCAACAACCGCTGCTGACGCACCCCGGTTCGCGGCCCGCCCCGACCCCCGGGGCGGGCCGTCGCACGTCCCCCGCCCGCCACCCGGTTCGCCGCTCCCGCGCCCACCCCCGTGCCCACCCCCGCCCGCGCGCCCGCTCCCGCGGTACGCCCACCCCCGCGACACACGGGTCCCGTCTTTCGGACGGGCCTTCCCGCTTTCCGGCTCGCCGTAAAGCGTTCCGCTTCTACGGCCGGGTACCCATGCAGCACACTATGGGGGTGGCACAGGCACGGCCGCGCCCCGCCGGGCGCGACCGCCGAGCGACGCGACCAGGAGGGGCGGCAGAAGATGACCGGCACATGGGGGACCCGCGGCTCGACCCGCCTCGCGGTCCGCTACTTCGACGACCGCGTGCTGTTCAGCGACAACGAGGCCTGGGCCTACTTCCGGCTGCCGACGGTCTCCTACGAGTTCACCACCCCCGAAGAACGCCAGGCCCTGGCCACCAACATCACCATCGCCCTCGCGGCCATCCGCATGAACGACGCCGAGGTCCACCTCCGCGTCGCCCACCGCACCTACCCCGCCGCCGAATGGGCCACCCGCCTGGACGAGACCTCCGACTCCGGCCCCGGCTGGTACGACCACCTCGACGAGACCTACCGGCACGTGTGGGCCAAGGACTTCTGGACCAAGGAGGTCTACCTCGGGGTGCGGCTCGGCCTGCGCGGCTCCGGCCCGGGCCTGGGCCTGTTCTCCCAGTTCCGGGGCGCCTACCAGCGCACCGAGGAGGTCCTCGGCATCACCGACGACGCCGTCGACGACAAGGAGCTCGCCCGCTGGACCGACCAGGCCGAACGCCTGGGCCGCGCCCTGGCCGCCAGCTCCCTGCACGCCCGCCACGCCACCGCCGACGAGATCGCCTGGCTGATCCGCCACTCCGTCACCGGCAGCTCCGAGGAACCCCGCACCTCCGCCGCCGGGCGCCGCACCTGGGGCCGCGGCGAGATCGAGGCCCTGGTCGACGGCACCCTCCACAACGGCCGCTCCATGCTCCGCCTCGAACAGCCCTCCGGCTCCACCTGGGTCGCCTTCCTCTCCTTCGCGCGCTTCCCCGACCTCATGCCGTTCCCCGACGGCGAACCCTGGCTGCACCACGCCGACTCCCTGCCCTTCCCGGTGGAGGTGTCCCTGCGGATGAAGCTCATCCCGCCGGCCAAGGCCTCCAAGGACGTCGGCCGCAAGCTCGCGCACGCCCGCGACATGGACGCCCACATCCGCGAGGCCGGGGTGGAGGCGCCCATCGCCCTGGCCGAGCAGATCGACGCCGCCCGCATGCTCGAACACGGCATCACCAAGGAACGCCTGCCGTTCGTCTACGGCTGGCACCGCCTCATGGTGTCCGCGCCCACCGAACGCCTCCTGGTCCAGCACGTCGAGGCCGTCATCGAGCACTACCGCGACATCGGCATCGACGTCATCAACTCCACCGGCGACCAGTTCTCCCTGTTCAACGAATCCCTGCCGGGCGACCGCATCCGGCTGGGCGCCTACGCCCAGCGCCAGCCGCTGCGCACCATCGCGGGCGGCATGCCCACCGCCACCGTCGACGTCGGCGACCGGACCGACCGCTCCGGCGACGGCTGGGTGGGCCCCTACATCGGCGAGACCATCGGCCGGGCCCGCTCCATCGTCCACTTCGACCCGCTGGTCGCCGCCGCCCGCAACCGGCCCACCGCCATCGCCATCACCGGCGAACCCGGCGGCGGCAAGACCACCCTGGCGCTCCTGCTCATCTACCAGCTCGCCCTGCGCGGGGTCACCGTCGCCGCCATCGACCCCAAGGGCGACGCCGAGTCCCTGGTGCAGCTGCTCCAGCGCCGCGGCCGCAAGGCGCGCATCATGTCCCTGGGGTCGGCCCAGCCCGGCCTGCTGGACCCGTTCGCGTTCGGCGACGACCTGGCCGCCAAGAAGACCATGGCCACCGAGACCCTGCGCCTGCTGCTGCCCCGCATGAGCGAGGAGCGCGAGTCCGCGATGATCCAGGCCGTGGCCGCGGTCGCCAACCAGCCCCGGCCCTCCCTGGCCAAGGTCGTCGACCACCTGGCGAACGCCTCCGACGCCGCCTCCCGCAACCTCGGCGCCGTCCTGGGCTCCATGTCGGAGATGCGGCTGGCGTCCCTGTGCTTCGACCCGCAGGGCGACGCGCAGATCGACACCGAGGGGTGGACCACCGTGTTCACCCTGGGCGGGCTCACCCTGCCCGACTCGGGGCTGCGCCGCGACGACTACTCCTACGAGCAGCGGCTGTCGGTGGCCCTGCTGTACCTGGTGTCCCAGTTCGCCCGCCGCCTCATGAACGGCCTGGACCGGCACCTGCCCAAGGCGATCTTCCTGGACGAGGCGTGGGCGGTCACCTCCACCCCCGAGGGCGCCAAGCTGGTCCCGGAGGTGTCCCGGATGGGGCGCTCCCGCAACACCGCGCTGATCCTGGTGTCCCAGAACGCGGGTGACCTGCTCAACGAGCAGGTCACCAACTGCCTGTCCTCGGTGTTCACGTTCCGCTCCAGCGAACGCTACGAGGTGGAGAGCGTCATGTCCCTGCTGGGGGTGGAGCCCACCGAGGACCACCTGGCGGTGCTGCGCAACCTCGGCAACGGCGAGTGCCTGTTCCGCGACCTGGACGGCCGGACCGCACGGATCTCCGTGGACCTGGTGTCGGAGGACCTGCTGCGCTGGCTGGACACCAACCCCACCCGCCGCCGCCCGGGCGCCGGGGACGAGGACCTGGTCACCACCACCCGCGAAGGCTGACCCGTCCGGGGCCCACGCGCCCCGGAACACCACCGCCGGGGGCCCGGCACGGTCGTCCGTGCCCGGCCCCGCCCGGCACGGGCGCGCGGCGTCCGCCCGCTTGCCCGGGGCCCGTCGGCCTCCGGCGTTTCATGCGGGTCACCTCACCCCCGGCGTGCCCGGGCACCCGGTGTCCGTCCGCGTGCCCGGTCCCGCGCGGTGAGGGTGTCCGTCCACCCGGCAGACGCGGGTCACCCGCACCACGGACATGCCCGAGTGCCCGGCGCCCGTCCGGCGTTCCGGCGTTCCGGCTTCCGCCCGTCCCGGTGGCCGGAGCGGGCCACCGCACGCCCCCGACCTGCGCGGCCGGGGTCGGCCGGGGCCGACCGGCAAGCTCCGGGCGCCGCCGGGTTCGGTGGGGGCGCCGGGTGGGCATCTTTTACCCTGTCGGGTTCCTCCCGCTACGCCCGATCGCCGCCGACCGCCCCGAACCGACACACTCACAAGGGACCGCCCATGAGTGAGGACGTCATCCGCCGGCCCAGACCCGTCATCGACCCCGCCCTCCCCGCCCCCGAACGGGACGAGCTGCGCAGGCGGGTCACCGCCCCCCGCCCGCTCGTGCAGTGGCCCAGCGGGGAGGTCGTCACCCGCCGCGCCCGCCTGCGCGAAGCCGCGGTCCACCTGATCGCGGTCGGGGGAACCCTCGCCCTGTCCCTGGTCACCGCGGGCTGGTACCTGGGCATGGCCATCGTCAACATCGGCCTCATCGCCCACGTCGCCGCCCTCGCCCTCCGCGGCGACGCCCACCCCGCCACCCGCGCCGCGAGCGTGGCCACGGGGGCGGGCGCCCTCGCCGCCATCCCGGTCTGGCTGCTCGACCTCCTGCCGGGGGACCCGGCGGCGGGCATCCCCTGGGGGCTGTTCGGCGTTCTGGTGGCGCTGGTCTCCGCCGACGCGCTCACCTCCCGCGTCCAGGAGACCGAGCCCGCCGACGTCCCGGAGGGCGCCGTCGTCCACCCGGACGACCTGAGCGAGTCCGACCACGCCGCGCTCTGCGCCGTCCAGCACACCATCGACCTGGTCGAACGCGCCCGTGACGCGTTCGGCGGCGGGGACTCCCTGGACACCGACCGGGCCCTGGCGGTGCTGCACGACCAGGAGTGGCGCATCGCCGTCCTGCTCGCCCGCCAGCGCGAACTGCGCCGCGCCCACCTGCGCCGCTGGCAGCGCGCCGACTCCCCGCGGGTACGCGAGGCGCTGCGGCCCCAGCGCGAGCACCTGTGCGCGGTGGAGGACGCCGTGCACACCCGGGTCGACCAGATCATCGAGTACGGCCGCGTGGTGGAGCGGGCCGTGGCCGCCCACCGCGAGTGGGAGCAGTGCCAGGAGGCCGCCGACTCCACCGCCGAGTACGTCGAGCACCGCGCGGCCGCGGCGTTCCTGGGCGCGGGGTCGCCGGAGGTGAGCGAACTGGCCGCCACCGCCGAGGCCGCCCGCCGGGTCCGCGACGAACACGTCGACCGGCTCACCGGGCACTCCCTGCTCTTCTGACCCCTCAGGCCCGGGCGCCGCGGGAGACGACCGCGGCCACCAGCGCGCCGGCGGTCAGGGCCGCGGTCGCCAGCACCGTCCAGGGGACGGGGTTCTCGTAGACCAGCCAGACGGCGTCCGGCTCGCTGTACACGAACGACAGCACCCCGGCCACCCCGAACCCCACCGCGGCGAGCGCCGACGGGACCGCGACCGGGGCACGGGCGCCGCCGGTCCGCACCGAGGCGAGCAGGCTGACGAGCACGGCGAGGATCGCGCAGACACCGAGCACGCTCGCCCACAGCAGCCGGGTCTCCCAGTCGAGCTGGTAGAGCCCCTCGGTCTCGTCCCTGTGGTAGACGAACGCGACGGCCAGCACCACCAGGTACACCCCGACGGCGGCCCACCGGGCGACCGCCCACCACTTGGCGCGCAGCGGCGACCCGACCGGCGGCGGGTCGAGGAGGAACAGCAGTGGCAGCCCCAGGGTCAGGGGAAGGTAGCGGTAGACGGCATCGCCGTGGGCCCAGATCATCTCCTCGGTCCCGGAGAGGAACGTGGCCGCCGAGAACAGCACCAGGGGGAGGGAGAGCAGCAGGGCGAGCCACCGCACCACCAGCGCCCAGGCGGGCGCTTCCGCGCCGGGCGCCGAGGTCCGCAGGCCCTGCTGGAGCACCAGCAACGGAGGAACCAGGACACAGGGCAGCAGCGCCGCCGTGTACCAGAGGTCGGGGGAGAGGACGGCCGCGGCCGCCACGACCGCGTACACGGCCATCCCCCAGAACCAGCCCGCCCCGACGGGCCGCCCCCGCCACCACCCGGGGGCCCCGCCCGCCACCTGACCGCCGCCGGGAACATGGGCCGCCGCCGGAACCCCCTGCGCCTGCGCCCCCCAGGGAACCGCCCCGGCCCCAGGAGCCCCGCCGCCATAAGGCGTCCCGACCGCACCAGCCACACCGCTGGCCCCAGCAGCCCCCGACGCACTGGGGGCCCCGCCGTACATTCCGGCCCCACCGGTCTCGGGCATCCCGGCAGCACCGCCGTACACACTGCTCCCAGGTATCTCATAGGAGCCGCCGTACCCTCCGGCCTCAGGCGTCCCCGGTGTCCCACCGGGCGTTCCGGCTCCGGGCGCCGCGGCGCCATACGGCGCCCCGGCCGTACCGGCGGTCCCACCGATCCCGGGCGCCGCCGGGCCTGTGCCGCCCGGCCATGGCTGCCCAGCGGCACCGCCATACCCCCCGGACCCAGGCGCCCCGCCGCCATCCGGCGCCCCAGCAGTCCCTGGGGTCTCGCCGTACACACCGGCTCCGCCGGTCTCGGGTGTCCCACCGGGCGCTCCGGTCCCGGGTGTTCCAGGGGCCTCGTTTTCGGTCCCGGGTGCCTCGGCCAGGGCGTGTTCGTCGGCGGAGCCGACGCGGGACGTCGGGGTGGAGTCGGGATCGGAGCCCTCCGCGGCGGGCGCCGCGAACCCCTCCGGGGTGAGCGAGAGCGGCGGCCCGAACTCCTCCGACCCCCGCGCCGCCGCGTACACCTCCGGCGGCAGCCACGCCCCGCCGTCCAGGTCCACCTCGCCGACCGTCGCCAGCACCGCCTCCGGCGTCGGCCGGTCCCCGGGCTCCTTGGCCAGGCACGCCCCGACCAGCTCCCGCCACGGCCCGGGCACCCGCCCCATGTCCGGCTCGGTGTTCAGGATCCGGAAGAACAGCGCCTGGTCCGCCGCACCGAACGGCGGCACCCCCGCCGCCGCGAAGTACAGCACCCCGCCCAGCGCGAACACGTCCCCCGCGGGCACCGCCGCCCGCCCCAGCACCTGCTCCGGCGGCATGTACGACGGGGTTCCCAGCACATGCCCCACCGCCGTCAGCGGCGTCAGCGTCGCCTCCACCACCGCCTTGGCGATCCCGAAGTCGATCACCCGCGGGGCGTCGGCGGCCAGCAGCACGTTCGCGGGCTTGAGGTCGCGGTGCACGATCCCCACACGGTGGATGTCCACCAGCGCCTCCGCCAGCCCGGCCGCCAGCAGCGGCAGGCTCGACTCCGGCAGCGCCGCGCCCCTGCGCGTCACCGCCGCGTGCAGCGACGGCCCCTCGATGTACTCGGTGACCAGCCACGGCGGGTCCGCGCCGGGGTCGGCGTCGATGACCGCCGCCGTGTACGGCCCGGCGACCTTGCGGGCCAGCGTCACCTCCCGCGCGAACCGCGCGTGGAACTCGGGATCGTGGGCGATCTCGGGGCGGATGGTCTTCACCACCACCTTCCGGGCCGCCGTGCGGGCCAGGTACACCCGGCCCATGCCGCCCGCGCCGAGGCGGGCCAGCAGACGGTAGCGGCCGACGGATGTCGGATCGTCGGGGGTCAGCGGTTCCACAGGGCTCCTCGGAGGAGGCGGAAGTTCCCCGAAGGGGGATGTTCTGATTATGGCCCGCCCGCCCCCGGACGGAAGGCCCTCGACCTGGCCGGATCACGCCTTGGTGGAACCGCGGACCGGTACCGGGGGCGCCGGTTCCGCCCGCCCCGCGCCGGGCCGCGCGCCCCGGCGCCGCCACCGTGGCCACATCCGGACGCCCGACCGCCCCCGCCGCCTCCGTTTTCTGTACACGACCGCATGCGGACAGCGATATCTCGCACAACCCGCCCCGAACACCCCCGGCTTCTGACACATTGGGCGAATGATCGAACACTGGGACGGCGAGGAGCCGCTCGCCTCGGTGCACAGGGGCGTCGCGGTCCGGGTCGCTGCGGCCCGCGGCGGCTACGCCGAACTGCTGGAACAGGCCCGCCGCGACCTTGAGGACACCCTGCCCGAGGACCTGTCCCCGGACGCCCCGCAGGTCCGCGCGCTCGCGGACACCCTCCCCGGGTACGTGGACACCGCCCTGGCCGACCACGTCCACCGCCAGCGCCGCCGCCCCTCCCGCACCGACTCCGAACGCCTCACCCGCGCGTTCCGGTCGCTGGACGCCTCGGGGATCATCGCCCGCGAGGAGTTCCTGTGCTGCACCGGCTGCGCCCGCGCCGACCTCGACACGGAGGCCGCCGCCGCGGGCAGCCGCGGCTACGCCTACTACCACTGGCAGGACACCCTGGCGGCGGCGGGCGGCGCCCCGCTGATGGTCGGGTTCGAGTCCACCCACCAGGTCCGCCGCGCCGCCGTCGGCGCGGAGGTCGCCGAGGCCCTGCGCGCCCACGGGCTCACCGTCCACTGGGACGGCGACCCCGAACGCAAGATCGAGGTGGGCATGGACTGGAGCCGCCGCCGCCACGACCGCCTGGCCGCCTTCCCCGGCCCGGCATCGGCGGGTGAGCCGCACGTGGACGCCGACTTCTCCAACCCTGGCCCGTACCGCCTCCCGGGGTGGGTCACCCGCCACCGGGGCCGGGTGAGCGTCCGCGAACTCGCCCGCCTGGTGCTGCCCTGGCTGCCCCGCGGCGTGCGCGCGACGGTCGGCGCGGGCGGCCGCACCGCGGTCCTGACCCGCGACTTCGACCACCTGCGCGTGGAGGGCGGCCCGCTCCTGGACCGCGACCGGATCGAGGACGTCCTGGCCCGCTGGGCGGTGGGCGCCGGCTGGCCCCCGCCGCCCGCCGCGGACCCCCGGACCGCGGGCCCGTCCCCGCTGGACGTCACCTACGCCGACGCGGCGACCGGCGGCATGGGGTTCGTGGACTACGCCGAACCCGTGAGCGGCGCCGCCGCCCGCGACCTCGTCTACCGGCTCACTCCGGTCGACGGCACCTTCGGGGTGTTCGCGGCGCGTTCGGGCGCGGTGGTCCAGATGATGTGGCAGGAGGGCCCCCGGCTGTGGATGGAGAGCCCGTCCGCGGACGAGCGCCTGGCCAGCGGCCGCCACGTCACCCTCCCCGAGGCCGAGGAGATGGTGCGCGTCCTGGCCGACGAGGGCCGCGTCGCCCTGGCCGACCTGGGGGAGCTCCAGGTCACCCGCTGGTGACGCCGGCGGTGCCGGCCGAACGCGTCAGTCGAACGCCGCGCCCAGCCGGAAGTACGCCCGCGCCCTGGGCGGGATCAGCAGCAGGGCGCCGACCACGACGTTGAACAGCAGCATGAGCAGGTAGAACGGCATGTCCTCGCGTGCGTAGACGACCACGCCGAACATGGTGAAGATCAGCGCCACCGACACCACGATCTGCATCAGCACCACCAGCCCGTACACCACCCGCGAACGCAGCAGCAGGCCCACCACCGCGGCCGCCGAGACCCCGCCCCACAGGGCGAGCAGGCCCGGCCCGCCCCACCCGGCGAAAACGGTGTCGGAGCCGGAGCCGCCGAGCGAGAGCAGGGCCAGGACCAGCAGGTAGAGGGCGTTGAGCCCGAGCATCGCGCACGCCGCGACCACCGAGAACGACAGCTTGGGCGCGGGCGCTGCGGGTGCCCCCGGGGCGCCGGTGTGCCCCACCCCGCGCACGAATCCGCGGGCCGCGGTGGTCTTGTCGATCTGGGCCCGCGGGTCCGGGGGACCGATGGGGCTGATGGGCGGGACCGGGACGGGCCCGTTGGGCCGGGGCCCGGAACCGGGTCGCGGACCGGCGGGCGGCGCCGCGGGCCGGTTGCCGAAACCCGTGTGACCCGCGTAGGCGGGGCTGCCGCCGGTTCCGAAGGCGGGACCGGGCCCTGCCCCGGGACCGCTGCCGGGGTAGTGGCCGGGCTGCGGCCCGCCGGGGCCGTGGGGCCCGGTCGGTGCCGGGTTCCCGCCGGTCTGTGGCCCGCCCGGAACGCGGGGGCCCGTTTGCGCGGGGTAGGACGGCAGCGGCGGCCGGGGACCGCCGGGCGCACCGGGACCGCCCGCGACACCGGGGCCGCCTGGGGCATAGGGGTTCTGCGGGCCGCTCGGAACATGGGGCGCGGTGCCGGCGGCGGGCACCTGCGGCCCGGAGGCGGGGTGCGCGTTGTAGGAGGTGTGCGGCCCCGAAGGCGCCGGGGCGAGGTGCGGCCCCGAGGCCGCGTGCGAGGTGTGCGCCCCGGAAGGGGCGTGCGGACCCGTCACCGCCCCGGGCACCGGGCCGCTCCCGGGAACACCGGCCGCACCGGGCCCACCGGCGCCACCGGGCACACCGACACTGCCGGGAACACCGGCACCGCCCGCACCACCGGGCCCACCGAGAGCGCCCGCGTCACCGGGCCCGCTCACACCACCGACGACACCAGGACCCCCGGCAACACCGGCAGCACCCACACCACCAGGCCCGTCACCGTTCCCGGCCACCCCGCCGTTCCCCGCCGCGGCCCCGGACACCCGCGCGGTGCCCCCGTCGCGGAGCCGCTCCTCCCTGGCCCGGTCCAGCAGCTCGATCGCCTGCGCCGCCGACGGCCGCGCCGCCACCTCCCGGTTCAGCAGCGCCTCGATCAGCGCCCGCAGCGGCGCCGCCGCCACCTCGTCCACCCTGCCGGGAACCGGCTCCCGCGGCGGCATCGGCGCCGTCAGCACGGCGCTGATGATCCCGGTGATGCTCTCCCGCTTGAACGGCGAGCGCCCCTCCAGCAGCGCGTAGAGCGTGACCCCCAGACTCCACAGGTCGGACGCGGGCAGCGCCCGCTCGCCCTCGAACCGCTCCGGCGCCATGTACTCGGGCGAGCCGATGTACACGCCGGTCTGGGTGAGCGCGGTGCTCCCGTCCACGTTCGCGATGCCGAAGTCGGTCAGCACCGTCCGGCCGTCCTCGGTGAGCATGATGTTGGCGGGCTTGACGTCCCGGTGGGTGACCCCGACCGCGTGCGCCGCCCTCAGCCCGCCGAGCAGGGACCGGGCCGCCTCCTCCACCCGCTCCACCGGCATGGGGCCGTCCCGGTCCAGGTGCTGCTGGAGCGAGTACCCGCTGAGCAGCTCCATCACGATCCAGGGGCTGCCCTCGTGCTCCAGCACGTCGTGGACCGTCACCACGGCGTTGTCCCTGATCCGCGCGGTGGCCTGGGCCTCCCGTAGGGTGCGCTCCCGCGCCTCGTCGTGGTCCTTGGGGCTCATGCCGTCGGGGAGGACGACCTCCTTGACCGCGACGTCGCGCTGGAGGGCGGGGTCCCAGGCATGCCACACCGTACCCATCCCGCCCGCGCCGAGCCGCTCGCGCAGCTCGTACCGGCCGACGGAGGAGCGGGGGGTGGACATAGGGGCGCATCCCTTCTGCCTTGGGGGACGATGCGCAGGCCAATCTATCCGAGAAAGGACCCACCACCGGCGTTCTCGGTGGTCATCGACACTTTCCGAAGCATTCTCACTGTAAACTCCCGTCCTCTCCCCGCACGGGGGGCAACGGAAGGTGACCGATAACGGTCATCGGTAGAACCGCCTGTCCCCGCAGTGCGTCCAGGGGCGGTCCGAGTCCGCTCGAAACGGTCGTCGAACGCGGAGTCATCGCTGTTCAGAGCTTGTTCAGGGCCGGTCGCGGGCACGGTTCCCGCCCCTTTCGACGGCACCGTTCCCCGCTTTTCGGAACCCGCCCGGACACCCCCGGAACTTCACACAGGGTGACCCGAAACCAGGGTGACCCGAAACGGATTCGCCTTCCACTCCTCTCGGACACCCGCCCGAATCAGCCCAGCGCCTCGGGGTCGATCCCCAGCCCCTCCAGCCGGTCCGGGTCGGCCAGGACATCGATGGCGACGATCCGCCCGCCCGCCACCGCGAACCCCATGACCGACAGCACCCGGCCTCCCGCCACCACCGCGACACCCTCGGCGCCGTTGACCGACACCGGGTGCACGAACGGCGCGAACCGGTGGAACGTGACCGCCTGCCCCGCCACCTCCGCCGCCCCCGCGATACGGGTCGTGTACCGGTCGCGCGCCCCGCCCTCGGAGCGCAGCACCACCTCCGGGTGCAGCACCGACAGCAGCCCGTCGAGGTCGCCCTCCCGCGCCGCGGCGAAGAACGCGTCCACCACCCGGCGCCGCCCCGCCGGGTCCCCGTCCGGGACCGCGCCCCGCGTCCCCTGTTCGCGCACCCGCCGCCGGGCCCGGCTGGCCAGCTGCCGGGCGGCGTCCTCACTGCGCTCCACCAGCGGACCGATCTCCGCGTACGGCACCGCGAACAGGTCGTGCAGCACGAATGCCACCCGCTCCACCGGGTTCAGCTCCTGGACCACCACCATGAGCGCCCACCCCACCGCGTCGGCGGTCAGCGCCGCCGACTCCGGGTCGCCCGCGCCCGCGGCCCCCGCCGCCCAGGCCGGACCGACCACGGGATCGGGCAGCCGCCCGCCGCCCGGCGAGTCGGCCTCCAGGGGCTCCTCACGACGCTGCTCACGCGAGCGCAGCAGGTTCAGGCACACCCGCCCCGTCACCGTCGTCGTCCACGCGCCCAGGTCGTCGACGTTCTCGATGCCGGTGCGCTCCAGCCGCAGCCAGGTCTCCTGCACGGCGTCGTCGGCCTCGCCCGTCGACCCCAGGATCCGGTGGGCGATCGCCCGCAGCCGGGGCCGGTGCCCCTCGAACCGCGCCGCCGTGGAAAAAAGTTCCCGCATTCCCGTCACGTTCCCCTCCCCGCCCGGGTCACGTCAATGAACCCGCCGCCGACCTCTGCGAGGAGAATCCACCATGAACGCACCCGTACTCGTCACCGGGGGCACCGGAACGCTCGGCTCCCTGGTCGTCCCGCTGCTGCGCGACGCCGGCCTCGACGTCCGCCTGCTCACCCGCGGCTCCCGCCCCGCCCCCGCGGGCCTGACCCACGTGAAGGCCGACCTGCGCACCGGCGAGGGCATCGCTCCGGCCCTGGAGGGGGTCGGCACGGTCCTGCACCTGGCGGGCGGCCCCAAGGGCGACGACGTCGCCACCCGCAACCTGGTGGCGGCCGCCGAACGCGCCGGGGTGGCCCACCTGCTGCTCATCTCGGTGGTCGCCGCCGACCGGGTCCCGCTGGGGTACTTCCGCGCCAAGCTGGAGGCGGAGCGTGCGGTCCAGGAGTCGGCGGTCCCGTGGACGGTGCTGCGCGCCGCCCAGTTCCACGACCTGGCGCTGTCGGTGGTGCAGGCGCTGGCGAAGTCGCCGCTCGTCCCGGTGCCCGGGCTGCGCTGGGAGACGGTGGACGCCCGCGACGTCGCCGAACGCCTCGCCGGGCTGGCGGTGGGCGCACCCGCGGGCCGGGTCGCGGACCTGGCCGGGCCGCAGGTGCTGCCGATGGCGGACCTGCTGCGCACCTACCTGGCGGCGCGGGGGACCCGCCGCCCGACGGTACCGTTGCCGATCCCCGGCGCGGCCGGGCG
>NZ_JBJJBV010000214.1:0-12996 GCF_045446735.1 Nocardiopsis protaetiae | reverse complement strand
GGCCCACCCGCGTTCAGCGCATGCCTCCGATCAGCGCATCCCGCCGATCAGCGCATGCCTCCAATGAAATGCCCGAGCCTGCGCACCCGCTCCAGGCTGGCCTCGTAGCGGGCGCCGATCAGCAGCAGCAGCGCGCCGATCACGGCGAACGGCACCCAGTTGGGCAGCAGCCGGGTCAGGTCCCACAGCGGCGGGCCGAACGCCCGCAGCGCCGCGAACAGCAGGGTCAGGCCGCCGATGACCAGCGCCGCCTGGCCGCGCGCCCGCAGCCCCCACACGACCGTGGCCACCGCGGCGGCCAGCAGCGCGGGCAGCCGCCACAGCGTGTCCTCGCCCCCCAGCACCATGCCCAGGCTCGGCAGGAGCAGCAGGGCCAGACCGCCGGACAGGGACGCCCAGCTCGACGGGGTCCGCTCCGCCTTGCGCGCCCACTCCCACCCGATGACCAGGGCGGCCAGGGCCGGGACCACGGTGTAGGCCTCCGGGACCGTCACGTTCCAGGCGGCCAGCGCGGTCCACAGGGCGGCGAGCATGAGCAGCGCGCCGGCCACCGCGGCCCAGCGGCGTTCGGGCCGGATCGCGGTGGCCAGGGCGATCACTCCGACGATCGCCAGCGCCAGGGCGACTATCCCGCCGTGCGCGCCGTAGACCACGGCGACCGTCACGGCCACCGCCGCCCACAGCGCGGCCGGGATCTCGGCGGCCTCCACCAGCGGCGAGCGCATCCGCGGCGCGACCGCGGCCACCCCCGCCACCAGGGCGATGGGCGCCAGCGCCGCGTACTCCACCGGGGCGTTCAGGGCCAGGGTGAGCGTGAACGCGAACCCGCCGGTGGCCGCGGTGGCCACCGCCGTCGCCGCCACCGCGACCGGGACGGTGCGGGCCAGCGCCGCCACCACCGAGCCCAGCAGCGCGACGGCCAGCAGCACGGCGATGGTCGCGTACCGCTCGGCCAGCGCCCAGCCCAGCGCCTGGGCCAGGACCAGCAGGCCGGTGGCCCCGGGCAGCCAGGAGAAGGCCCGGTGCCGGGACAGCGCCGACCACATCGCCAGGCCGGAGCCGACCGCGACCGACACCGCCAGCGCCACCGCGAACGGGGCGCCGGCCAGCACCGCCACCGGCACCAGCGCGGGCGGCACGGCCAGCGCGGCCGCGTGCCCGGTCCACCTGCGGGCGGTCAGGGCCGTCGCGCCGACCGCGGCGGCACCGGCCGCCACCACGCCCAGGGCGAGCAGCGGGTCGGGCCGGTCGCCCAGGCCCAGGAACACGTACGCGGGGTCGAGCAGTTCGCCCACGCGGGCGGTCGCCACCCCGTGGTGCCAGGAGCCCGGCACCAGGGCGACGGCCCGCGTCGCCCCGGCCGCCAGCGGTGCCGCGCCGGCCAGCAGCAGCCCGGCCACGGTGAGCGGGCGCGCGTCCGCGCTCTCGCCGAGCACCAGGGCCGTGGCCCCCAGCAGGACGGGCACCGCCGCCAGCAGCCACCAGGCCGCCACCGTGGTCTCCGCCATGGAGGCACCGGCCAGGCACAGCAGCCAGGCGAGCACGGCCGGGGCCCCGGTGCCCAGGGTCACCCCGAACGCCGTTCCGAGCCGGGGGAGCGGGGACGCGGGGACGACCCCCGCGGCGACGGCCACCGGCCCGGGCCGCGGGGCCGCGGCCTCGGCGGGGTGCCGGGGCACGTCCGCCCGGCGGGAGAGCAGCGCGCAGCCCAGGGCGGTGGCCGCCGCCACCAGGACCACGAGCAGTGTCGTGTGGAGTTCGGGCAGCGACCACAGCAGCGCCACCGCCAGGGTCAGCGGCCCGGTCACCCCCGGCACCCACGCCAGGCGGTCGCGGACCAGCGCCGCGCCCACGGTGAGCAGGGCGCCCACCGCGGCCGCCCAGAGGACGGCGACGACGAACGGCGCGCCCAGCAGCACCGGCAGCGGCGCCAGCGCGGGCGGGGCCACCAGCGCCGCGGCGGGCAGCAGCCACCGGCGGTCGACGATTCCGACCAGGGTCACGGCCACCGCCCCGGCGACCAGCACCCCGGCCGCCGTGCCCGGGCCGCCCGCGATCGTGGCGCCCAGCACCGCGACGGCGGGTTCGAGCATCGCCTCGGGCCACCTGCTCCAGAGCGGTGCGGAGTTCCCGCTGGTCCACACGCCCCCGTTCGGGACCACCAGCACCGGGGCCAGCGGCAGGAGCAGCAGGCCGAACACCGTGAACGCGGTGCGGGCGTCGGGGGCGTCCGGCCCGGCCGGACGCGGCGCGGTGCGGCCCAGCAGCAGCGCGGTCACCCCGCTGAGCAGGATCGCGGCCGCCGTCCACCAGCGGCCCTGCTCGGGCATCCAGCCCAGGGACAGGGCCGTCCAGGACAGTGCCCAGGCGGGCAGGCCCACGGCCCACAGGGCCAGCCCGGCCCCGTACAGGGCCCGGCCCGGCGGCACGGGTGCCGGCGTGACGGGGATCGGCGGCACGGGGGCGGCCGGCCCGGGCGGCAGCGGCGCGGGCGGCACCGGTGCGGTGGGCGCCCCGAACCCGGGGACCCGGTACCGCAGGAGCAGCAGCGCGAGCAGGCCGGCCAGGCCGACGCACGGCAGCGCGGCCATGAAGGTCCAGAACAGCCCCGCGGACCACAGCAGGGCGGTGACCAGGGTCGCGACCCCGGCCGTGGCGGGCGCCCAGGCGTAGGGGCGAGTGGGGATCGCCGCGGTGCCCAGCACCAGGACCGCGCCCAGGCACAGCGCCCAGGCCACCACGACCGGGTGCGACAGCCCCAGCAGCAGCGGCGGGGCCAGCAGCACCGGCGGCGCCAGCAGGACCGCCACCGTCGGGAGCAGGTCGCGGCGCAGCAGCGCCGTCACCCCGGCGGCCAGCGCCGCGCCGACGGCGATCGCCGCCAGGTAGGGCAGGCTCTCCGGCCAGGCCGTGCCCGGGCCGTCCGCGCCCAGCACCACGGTCGCGGGGACGTCCGCCGCGCGCAGGCTCCACGGCTCGCCGAAGGGCAGACGCGGCAGCACCGGCAGGTCCGGCGGGCCGGCGGCCAGGGGGACCAGGAGCAGCGCCGCGACACCGGGGAACGCGGCGATCCGGCCGTTGGCCCGGTCGCGCGCCAGCACCAGCCAGGTCGTTCCGGCCAGCAGCAGGGCCAGGGCCAGGCCCCACCAGCCCGGCGGCTCCGACCGCGGGACGACGAACACCAGCAGGGCGGAGACCGCCGTGGTGAGCACGGTGAGGATCACCGACAGCACGATCAGGGTTCTGCGCGGCACGTCCTCGCCCAGGCGCACGGTCGCGCGCGCCACGAGCAGGTCGGCCAGCCCGGTGGCGGCCAGGACCGCCAGGATCCACGGGAAGGGGTCGGACTCCGGAAGCGGGAGCACGGTGAAGAGCAGCAGAAGCGGCACCGGCTGGGCGGCCAGCGCGGCGATGATCCGGGGTCCGCGCAGCGGCACCAGCAGCGGGTAGAGGGCCATCAGCGCGGCGATGACCGCCAGCGCCGCGGCCGAGTAGCCCGGGCCCTCCGGCAGGCGTTCGGGCATGAGCAGCCACAGCGCCAGCGCGTCGATGCCCAGCAGCGCGGCGGCCAGCACCCCGAAGGTCTCGGCGGTGGCGGCCAGGCCGCGGCGGTGCAGCGGCACGGCCACCAGGGCGAAGGCGACCGTGGTGGCACCGAGCACCAGGGCCCGGGTGCCGGTGCCCATGTCGCTCCAGGTCCAGATGGCGAACACCAGCGCCGAGATCCCGACGAGCAGGCCGCCCAGGCCCAGGATGATGTTCTGGGCGGAGCGGCGGCGCATCTCGCCGTCCGGCCGGGGCGGCCCGGCCGGGTACGGGGTCGAGGCGTGCGGCATGGCGGGGTGCGGCGCGGCGGCGTGCGGAGCGGCCGGGTACGGGGCGGCGGGACCGGCCGCCACGGGGGCGGCGGGACCGGAGGCCGCAGCCGCAGGCGCCGCGGGGGCCATGGGCACGGTCGGCCCCGCGGGGGACACGGCGGCGGCCGCCCGGCGGGAGGCCTCGCGCAGCGCGTGCAGCAGCCCCGAGCGTTCGCTGCGCAGGCGCCGCAGGTGCTCGTCGGCCCGGCCGATCTCGGTGTCCACCTCCCACAGGCGCTGGGCGAGGGGGCCGGTGAGCAGCAGCCCGCACCGGGCGCAGGCGGCGGCCCCCGCGGCGGGCAACGGGGAGCGGCAGTCCGGGCAGCGCACTGGGGGACCCGCGGCGGGCGGCGGGGATGCTGTGACGTCCATGGTCGCCATCCTGTCCTCGGAACCTGCTGAGCACATCCGTACGCGTACTCAGAGCGGGTCGGGTGCGGCCGGGTGGGAACGGCCACCGCTTGGGGTCGCCTTGGCCACCCCTTGACCCTCCGTGTCCCTGTGCTGGTCAGGGCCCGACAATACGGACACGCTACGTGATGTGAGTCAAGACACAGTATCTATGGCGTTACGTGGTCGTAATGATGGTGCAGGCTGAATCCGCTGCACAGAGCACCCCCACCGTGCGGACCCGCCGTGCGGACGGAGCGCGATCGCGCCCGTCCCCCCTTCTTCTCAGGCCCCAGGCCCGCGGCGGAGATCCACCCCACGCGCGCGGGCCCCCGGTCCACCCGGAGCGCCCCGACCGACGCGTGCGGCCGTCAACGTGAAAGGGCGATCTTGCCACTCCCACGCATCTCCTGGAAACACGCGAGTGCCGCCGGAGCCGCGGTCCTGGTCGCCGCGGGCACCTTCGGTGTCGTGGCCTTCGCCGACACCGGGACCGCCGACCCCCGCGACGCGGCCTCGGCGGCCCTGCCGTCGGAACCCGCGCAGGTCCCGACCGCGCAGGAGGACGAGGACTTCTTCCAGGCCCCGGCCGAGGCCGACCCGCGGACCCGCGAGGACGACCTCGCACAGGCCCGCGAGTCCGCCGAGCAGGCCGGGCGCGACGCGGTCCTGACCGGCGACGCGCAGGCCTCCGACATCCTGGAGGAACCCGAGCCCGAACCCGACCCCGCCCCGCAGGGCGGCGGCTCCTCCGGCGGCTCCGGCACCCCGGTCCCGGCCGGGTCGGCCAAGGAGATCGCACTGCGGATGGTCCTCGACCAGGGCTGGTCCGAGAGCGAGTTCACCGACTGCCTCGAACCGCTCTGGGAGAAGGAGAGCAACTGGAACCACCAGGCCCAGAACCCCAGCTCCGGCGCCTACGGGATCCCGCAGTCGCTCCCCGGCGACAAGATGGCGACCCACGGCTCGGACTGGCGCACCAATCCCGCCACCCAGATCGCCTGGGGCATCGACTACATCAAGGGCCGCTACGGCACCCCGTGCGGTGCGTGGGCCCACTCCCAGGCGAACAACTGGTATTAATAGGGATTTCCCGCCCCATGACCCCCTCTTGGGAAAGGCAACCGTGTTACTCAACCGCATGTCGCTGCGCAGTACGGCGGCCATCGGTGCGGCCACCCTCGTCGCAGGCGCGACGTTCGCCGTCTCCGCGTTCGCGGACGAGGGCATCGACCCGGACGTGGCGGCCAGCGCCGTCGTCCCGGGCGAAGAGGAGACCCCCGCCGAAGAGGTCGTGGAGGACGAGTTCTTCTCGGCCTCCGAGCAGCTGACCGAGGAAGAAGCCCAGGCCGCCCGCGACGAGGCCCTCGCCCAGCGCGACGCCGCCGTGGGCTCCCGGACCCAGACCACCGCCTCCGAGGCCCAGGACATCGAGGAGGAGCCCGAGGAACCGGAGACCCCGGTCTTCACGGGCGACGCCCAGGGCCTGGCCCTGCAGATGGTCATCGCCGAGGGCTGGCCCGAGAGCGAGTTCACCGACTGCCTGAAGCCCCTGTGGCAGAAGGAGAGCGGCTGGAACCACCTGGCCCAGAACCCCAGCTCGGGCGCCTACGGGATCCCGCAGTCGCTCCCGGGCAGCAAGATGGCGACCCACGGCTCGGACTGGCAGACCAACCCGGCCACCCAGATCGCCTGGGGCATCGACTACATCAAGGGGCGCTACGGCACCCCGTGCGGTGCGTGGGCCCACTCCCAGTCCGTCGGCTGGTACTGACCCCGACCCGCACGACGGCCCCCGGCGCTCGCCGGGGGCCGTCGTCGTCCCCGTGTGTCCGCGGTCCCGTCAGAGGTGCGGTTCGAACGAGTCCATGACCTCGCCGGGCAGGTCCTCGTAGTAGCCGGCGTCCCCGCGCGGCACGTTCACGGTGACCATGTAGAACACCCGCTGGCCCTCGTAGTCCATGCTGATCGCGTAGGCCCAGAAGCGGCGGGCCGGGCTCGCCCAGGTGTCGTTGGTGAGGTTGGCCCGGACCATGGCGACGTCCCAGCCGTCCTCGTACTCGCCCTCCCCGAACTCGTGCAGGTTGAGCTGGAGGTAGTCGGTGGTCACGTCGCCGTCGACGTCGGTGCCGCCCTTGGTCTCCACCAGGTACTCGCCGCTGGTCCCGGTGAACTGCTCCTCGGTCCACCCGGCGACCCACACCTGGTGGTCGGAGCCGGGGGCGATGAACACGGCGAGGCTGTCGTCGATCCGGCTGTCGTCCACCGTCCAGGTCTCGGGGTAGTCCACGTCGAACCACTGGGACTCGAAGGTCTCCATGTCGTCGTAGGACGGCGGGCCGTCCTGGCCCCCGGTGTCGTCGGGCACGTCCGAGGGGGTGGGCTCCAGGGGGGCGCCCTGCTCGCTGGGCAGCGCGTTCTCCGACGGGCCGTCGGCCCGCTGGTCGGTGCCGCCGCCGGTGTCGTCGCCGCTCGACAGCAGTACGCCGCTCACCGCGATGACCGCGACGAGGATGAGCGCGACGGCGCCGCAGCCCAGGCCGAGGAGTACCTTGCTCGCGCCGCCGGAGGACGGCGCGGGGGGCCGGGGCGGGGCCAGGGTGCCGTGGCCGCCGGTGGGGCCGCCCGGGCCGCCGTGGCCGCCGCTGTGCGAGGCGAAGGACGGCTGCGCCTGGGAGGGGCCGTAGGGCGTGTTCGGGCCCTGGGGCGGGAACGGGCGCGCCGGGGTGTGCGGGCCGCTCGGGCCGCCCATGCCGGGGTGCGGGCCGCTCAGCGGGCCGCTGTTGGAGGCCGGGCCGGGGCCGCCCGGGTGGCCACCGCTCTGGTGGCCGCCGGTGGGATGCCCGCCGGTGGGGTGGCCGGTCGGGCCGGTGATGGGGCCGCTCGGGTACCCGCCGGCGGGGCCGGGGACGGGACCGCTGGGGTATCCGCTGATCGGGCCGCTGGGGTGGCCGCCGGAAGGACCGCTGACGGGGCCGCTGGGGTATCCGGCGCCCGGCCCGGTGATGGGACCGCTCGGGTATCCGCCGCCCGCCATGGCCACCGGGCCGCTGTTGGAGGCCGGGCCGGGGCCCGGGGCGTGGCCGACGGCGCCCGCCCCGGCGCCGCCCGCCCCGCCGCGTTCGTTGAGCAGGGCCAGGGCGCCGTCCACGGTCAGCCGCCGGTCGGGGTCGCGCTCCAGCAGCCCGGCGATGACCGGGGTGAGGCGGCCGGCCCGGCGCATCGGGGGCAGCGGGGCGCTCAGCACGGCGGCGATCGCCGCGGTGATGGAGTCGCGGCGGAACGGGGAGAGCCCCTCCACCGCCGCGAACAGGGTCACGCCGATGCTCCACAGGTCGCCCCGGTGCTCGGCGGGGCCGCCCTCCAGACGCTCGGGCGGCATGTACTCCGGCGAGCCGATCAGCGCGCCGGTGCGGGTGATGCTCGGCCCGCCCTCCATCGTGGCGATGCCGAAGTCGGTGAGGATGACCCGGTCGTCGGCGGACATCATGATGTTGCCGGGCTTGATGTCCCGGTGCAGCACCCCGGCCGCGTCGGCCGCCTGGACCGCCTTGAGCAGGGCCTCAGCGATCGTCGCTGTGGTCTCCACGTCCAGGGCGCCGCGCTGCTCCAGCAGGTCCTGGAGGGACCCGCCCTCGATGAGCTCCATCACGACCCAGGGGTCGCCCTCGAAGTCGAACACGTCGTGGATGGTGATGACCGAGGGGTGCGAGATCCGGGCCGCCGACCGGGCCTCCCGGCGCACCCGGGCGTGGGCGTCGGCCCGCTCCTCGTCGGTGAAGTGGTCGGGCAGGAGCACCTGTTTGATCGCCACCGTGCGGTCCAGGGACGGGTCGAAGGCCTCCCACACCACACCCATGCCACCCCGGCCGAGTTCTCGGCGCAGAAGGTAACGGTTCGCGACGACGCGCTCACTGTCGCTGTTGCTCGACATGTACTGCCCTCTCGGACGCGGGCTCTACTCTTGGGTGCTCTGTCAAGAATGTCCGACGCGTCCTGATTGGGGAAGGTTCCTGAACAGTGGGCATCGGAACGGAAGTGTCACCTTTGTGACCCCGCGCCCACCCCTCCCGCACCCGGGCCCGGACACACCGCGGGGCACCCCGCCGAGCAGGGTGCCCCGTCGTCACTCTCCGTGAAAGCGACCTACTGCGAGTTGGTCATCTTCAGCACGTCGAGGGCGGCGTCCAGCTGCTCCTCGGTGAGCTTGCCGTCCGCGACGTAGCCGCGCTCCAGGACCACCTGGCGGATGGTCTTCTTCTCCTTCAGCGACTGCTTGGCGACCTTGGCGGCCTCCTCGTAGCCGATGTAGCGGTTGAGCGGCGTCACGATCGACGGGGAGGACTCCGCGTAGGTGCGGCACTGCTCCTCGTTCGCGACGATCCCGGCGATGCAGCGGTCCGCGAACACCCGCGAGACGTTGGCGAGCAGGCGGATCGACTCCAGCACGTTGCGGGCGATCAGCGGCAGCTGCACGTTGAGCTCGAAGTTGCCGCTGGCGCCGCCGAAGGCCACCGCGGCGTCGTTGCCGACGACCTGCGAGGAGACCTGGAGCACGGCCTCGCACAGCACCGGGTTGACCTTGCCCGGCATGATCGAGGAGCCCGGCTGCAGGTCGGGCAGGAACAGCTCGCCCAGGCCGGTGGTCGGGCCCGAGCCCATCCAGCGGACGTCGTTGGCGATCTTGGCGAAGCCGACCGCGATGGTCCGCAGCTGGCCGGACAGCTCCACCAGGCCGTCGCGGGCGCCCTGCGCCTCGAAGTGGTCGCGGGCCTCGGTCAGCGGCAGGCCGGTGTGCGCGGCGATCTCGGCGATCACCCGGGCGGAGAAGCCCTCGGGGGTGTTGATACCGGTGCCCACGGCGGTCCCGCCCAGCGGCAGCTCGGCCACCCGCGGCAGGGACGCCTCCAGGCGCTCGACGCCGTAGCGGACCTGGGCGGCGTACCCGGCGAACTCCTGGCCCAGGGTGACCGGGGTGGCGTCCATCAGGTGGGTGCGGCCGCTCTTGACCACCGAGGCGAACTCGACGGACTTGCGGGTCAGCTCTTCCTCCAGGTGCCGCAGCGCCGGGACCAGGTCGTTGATCACGGCGGAGGTGGCGGCGATGTGGATGGAGGAGGGGAACACGTCGTTGGACGACTGCGACGCGTTGACGTGGTCGTTGGGGTGGACGTCGAGGCCGGTCCGCTCCTTGGCGACGGTGGCGATGACCTCGTTGGTGTTCATGTTGCTCGACGTGCCCGACCCGGTCTGGAACACGTCGATCGGGAACTCGGAGTTCCACTTGCCGTCGGCGACCTCCAGGGCGGCCTCGCGGATCGCCTTGCCCAGGTCATCACTGATGACGCCCAGCTCGGCGTTGACCTTGGCGGCGGCGGCCTTGATCTGCCCCAGGGCGGCGATGTGGGCGCCCTCCAGGCCCTGCCCCGAGATCGGGAAGTTCTCGACGGCGCGCTGGGTCTGGGCACGCCACTTGGCGTCGACCGGGACCTTGACCTCACCCATCGAGTCGTGCTCGATGCGGAACTCACTCATTGGCTACCACACTCTCCTGGGAAAACCTGTGAAACCCAGCCTGCCAGACGCACGGGGGCACACCGCCACCTCACCCCGTTCATGCGGTGTTACGCGCATCATGTTGACATCGGGGCAGGTCAGGCCCCGATGCCGGGACGCCGTTCACGCCGCCGCAACCGGGCGAGGAAGCGCCGCCGGGGCGCCTTGATCCGGACGCTGCCCAGCACCGTGAACCCGTTGATCTCCAGCACCGGCGGATCGGACAGGTCCGACCTGCGCGCCGTGGTGCCCCGCCACCCCAGCACGGCGCGGCCGTTGACGCGCACCTCCACCCCGTCGGGGACCAGGATCTCCACCCGGCCCGCCACGGCGGTGACGGTCATCCGGTGGTGCCCGCGCAGCAGCAGCGCCTCGCGCATGTCCACCTCGACCCGGCCCGCCACCGCCAGGACCAGGTCGTCGGGGTAGGCGACCCACCGCCCCTTGCGGACGGCGGTGCCGAACACCCCGAGGGCGGGCTGGTGGTCCAGGCGGATGGGCTGCTCCTGCACGGGCAGCAGGTCGGCGGTGAGCGGCGGCAGCTCCCCGAGGGTCCTGGCCTCCTGCGCCCTGTCGGAGCGCTCCTGGAACTCGTCGAGGTCCAGGCGCCCGTCGGTGGCGGCCTCGCGCAGCACCTTCAGCACCCGCTCGCGGTCGCTGTTGGAGGCCCGCAGCCGTTCAGGGGGGATCCGCTCGCTCACACCGCCAACCCTAGACGACAGGCGTCCCCCTCCACCGGTACGGGTTCGCGCGCTGTTCCCCACACCGTCGCCCCGCCGCACGGGCCCGGTTCACCGCGCACTCCTAGTGTCCGATGCGTTCCTGCGAGTACGGACGCGGAAGGCGGAGACGAGTATGCGCGCGACCGGAACGTGGAAGACCCCGACGACCCGGGCGGTGGCCCTGGGGGCGGCACTGGCGGCCCTGACCGCCGCCGCCCCGGCCGCCGCCGAACCCGCCCCGGCGGAACCCCCCACCGTCCTCGCGGAGACGGCCGGGACGACCGGCACGGCCGACGTGGCCGCGGCCGCCGAGAACGCCGCCGCGGCCCTCCCGGCGTCCGTGGACGGCGGGGCCTGGCGCTCCGGGCACGTCCAGGGCATCGGCCTGGACGCCGAGCGCGGCCACATGTACTTCTCCTTCACCAACACCCTGGTCAAGACCGACCTGTCCGGCACGGTCATCGGCACCGTCACCGGGCTCACCGGCCACCTGGGCGACCTCGACGTCGACGAGCGCGACGGCCGGGTCTACGGCTCGCTGGAGTACAAGGCCGCCGAGGCGTTCTACATCGCCATCTTCGATCCCGAGCGCATCACCAGGGTCGGCATGGACGCCGAGGCCGACGGCGTGCTCACCACGGTCCACCTGGCGGAGGTCGTCGCCGACTACACCGCCGACATGGACGGCGACGGCGTCTTCGACGGCAACGTCGCCGACACCGCCGACCACCGGTACGGGTGCAGCGGCATCGACGGGGTGTCCTTCGGCCCCGAGTTCGGCCGCCCCGGCGGGCGGACCCTGCTGACCGTCGCCTACGGTGTGTACTCCAACGCCGGCCGCGAGGACAACGACCACCAGGTGCTGCTCCAGTACGACGTGGCCCGCTGGCGCGGCCTGGACCGCCCCCTGGACCAGGACGCCCCGCACACCAGCGGCCCGCGCCGCCCCGAGGGCAAGTACTTCGTGTACACCGGCAACACCACCTACGGGGTGCAGAACCTGGAGTACGACGCCGCTAGCGGCGACTGGTTCATGGCGGTCTACAACGGCGTGAAGCCGCACTTCCCCAACCACTCGCTGTACGTGATCGACGGCTCCCGCCGCCCGGCGCTCGGACCGGTCCGGGGCCAGGCGGACGACGAACAGGGGTGGCTGCTGCCGCTGCGCGGGGGCGGCGAGGTCCACGCGCCCACCGGCGTGACCGGCTGGCCGGTGAGCGGCGGCCAGTACGGGCTGGTCTCCCTGGGCGACGGCCGCTTCTACGTGGTCGAACGCGGCCGCCGCACCGAGGACGGCGTCACCCTGGAGACGGGTGTCGCCCGCCTGCACCGGTGGACCGGCGCGGTCCCGGACCCGTTCGAGCCCGTAGAGGGCTGACCGGGTCCGGGACCCGCGCTCAGAGCCGGACCAGGGCGTCGCGGGCCACCGAGGCGAACCCCGACGGCGCCCCGGCCAGCGGTCGGACCGCCAGCCGCACCAGGGCGCGGGCGTTGTCGTCGCCCGCGACCCGGTTGACGCTCAGCTCACCGCAGCGGGCGCAGCGGTGGACCAGCAGCCACTCGCCGTCGGCGCGGCTGGTCAGGCTCACCGCGGCCATCGGCCCGCGGCAGTCCGCGGCCCGGTCGCCCGGGATCCGCAGGTCCACGTGCAGGCTGGTCAGGCAGTGCGGGCAGTGGTTGCGGTGGGAGGTGCCCGGCGCGGTCGCGGGCACCTCCAGCCGGCAGCCCGCGCAGCGGAACGACCCGGACCGGCCGGCCTCGCCGTGGGCGTGCAGGACGGTCTTGGGCCGCTGGGGCCGCCGGTCGCGGCGGTCCCGGCTGTTGCGGCGCGCCATGTCACACCTCCCCGAACAGGTCGAGCGGGAAGGGCGGGTCGGCCAGCGGCCGGACCGCGATGCGCATGAGCACGAGGTGGTTGTCGTCGGCGGCGACGGACGACTCGGCCAGTTCGTCGCACCGGGTGCACCGGTGGATGAGGACCCAGGCGCCGCTGCGCGGCACGGCGATGGAGATGGGGACCATGCGGCCCCCGCAGTCGGAGGACCCGCCGTCGACGCGGTCGACGGTGTGGCGGGAGCTCAGACAGCTGGGGCAGTGGTCGCGTCCGCGCTCGTCGGGGTCGAGGGCGGAGACGGTGAGGCCGCAGCGCACACAGGTGAAGGTGGCGGTGCGCAGGGTGGGGCTCGGTTCGGTGGTGGACACCGGAGGGACTCCTCGCTGGAGGTGGAACGGGTCAGCGGGAGCAGGCCGAGCGCTACTCGGTGGTCGGGTCAGCGGCTCCGGTCGGAGCGGGCGTACCGCGTCTGGTGAGGCGCGCTCGGCGCGTTCCGGGTCATCAAGACACCTTCCCCTCCACCGGGGAAGGGCCCCTCGGTGTCCGTCGTTGCACAGGTCGCCGTCGATGCTAGGTCGCGGCCCGACCAGGGGCAACGGGTTTTTCCCGGGGGGAGGGGCCGACCGGCCGCCGGGCG
>NZ_JBJJBV010000213.1:0-11641 GCF_045446735.1 Nocardiopsis protaetiae | reverse complement strand
GCCCCGCCCCCGCCCCCGCCCCCCGCGCCCCCGGCCGCACCGCCGACCGCAGCACCGGCATCCGCCCGCCGACAGGGGTCATAAAGCCCCACTCCGCCGGACGAAAACCGCGAGTCGCGCGACTCACACACGCCCGACCACGCACCCACGTACGTTTCAGTCTCTGGCTCGGGCCAGAATTACGGACATGGCCCGTACTACTTCCCACCCCCCCGAGGATCTCGCCGAGAAGATCATCGACATCGACGTCTCCGAGGAAATGCGCGGCAGCTTCCTGGAGTACGCCTACTCGGTGATCTACCAGCGCGCCCTGCCCGACGCGCGCGACGGCATGAAGCCCGTCCAGCGCCGCATCCTGTACCAGATGAACGAAATGGGGCTGCGCCCGGAGCGCGGGCACGTCAAGTGCGCCCGCGTGGTCGGTGAGGTGATGGGCCGCCTGCACCCCCACGGCGACTCCGCCATCTACGACGCGCTGGTGCGCCTGAGCCAGCCCTTCGCCATGCGCGTCCCCCTGGTGGACGGCCACGGCAACTTCGGCTCCCTGGGCGGCGACGACGCCCCGGCCGCCATGCGCTACACCGAGGCCCGCCTCGACCGGGCCGCCGAGCTGCTCGTGTCGGGCATCGACGAGGACGTCGTCGACTTCAAGCCCAACTACGACGGCCAGGAGACCGAGCCCGAGGTCCTGCCCGCGGCCTTCCCGAACCTGCTGGTCAACGGTGCCGCCGGCATCGCGGTCGGCATGGCCACCAACATGGCGCCGCACAACCTGGGCGAGGTCATCGCGGCGGCCCGCCACCTCATCGCCCACCCCGAGGCCACCCTGGAGGAGCTCACCGAGTTCGTCCCGGGCCCGGACCTGCCCACCGGCGGCACCATCGTCGGCCTGGACGGCATCCGCGACGCCTACCGGGCCGGGCGGGGCACGTTCAAGACCCGCGCCACCGTCGCCATCGAGAAGGTCAGCGCCCGGCGCACCGGCCTGATCGTCACCGAGCTCCCCTACAACGTGGGCCCGGAGAAGGTCGTCGCCCGCATCAAGGAGCTGGTGCAGTCCAAGAAGCTCCAGGGCATCTCCGACCTCAAGGACCTGACCGACCGCACCCAGGGGCTGCGGCTGGTCATCGAGCTCAAGAACGGCTTCAACCCCGAGGCCGTCCTGGAGGAGCTCTACCGGCTGACGCCGATGGAGGAGTCCTTCGGCATCAACAACGTCGCCCTGGTCGACGGCCAGCCCCAGACCCTGGGCCTGCGCGAACTCCTCCAGGTCTACGTCGGCCACCGCCTGGAGGTCGTACGGCGCCGCAGCGAGTTCCGCCGCCGCAAGCGCCGCGAGCGCCTGCACCTGGTGGACGGCCTGCTGGTGGCCCTGCTCGACATCGACCGCGTCATCGCGCTCATCCGCGAGGCCGACGACTCCACCGCGGCCCGCGAGTCGCTGATGGCGGCCTACTCGCTGTCGGACATCCAGGCCCGCTACATCCTGGACACCCCGCTGCGCCGCCTGACCCGGTTCGACCGGCTGGAGTTGGAGACCGAGCGCGACCAGCTCAACAACGAGATCGACGAGCTCACCTCGATCCTGGAGTCGGACAAGAAGCTGCGCCGGGTCGTCTCCAAGGAGCTGGCCGACGTCTCCAAGAAGTTCGCCACCCCGCGCCGCACGCAGCTACGCGAGAGCGACGGCGCCTCCCGCGCCGCGGTGATCCCGCTGGAGATGGCCGACCAGCCCTGCCACGTGCTCATGGACGTGGACGGGCGGATCGGGCGCAGCAGGGGCGCCACCCCGCCGCCCATGTTCGAGGGGCTGCGCGTGCGGCACGACGCGATCGCCGTGTCCGTGCCCACCACCTCCCGGTCGGACGTCGGCCTGGTCACCGACCTGGGCCGGATGATCCGCGTCCCGGTGGTGGAGCTGCCCGAGCTGCCCGACGAGGCGGAGGAGGCCCCGCCGCTGGCGTCCGGCCTGGCGGTCACCGAGTTCGTCCAGCTGGACGAGGACGAACGCGTGGTGTCGGTGGTGTCCATGGACGCCTCCGGGCCCGGCTTCGTCCTGGGCACCGTCGCCGGTGTGGTCAAGCGCGTCGCCCCGGACTACCCGCCCAACAAGGACGACTTCGAGGTCATCACCCTCAAGGACGACGACCGGGTCATCGGCGTCTCCCAGCTGTCCACGGGCGAGGAGGACCTGGCGTTCATCACCTCCGAGGCCCAGCTGCTGCGCTTCCCCGCCTCCGGGGTGCGCCCGCAGGGCCGCCCGGCCGGCGGTGTGGCGGGTGTGCGCCTGCCGGAGGAGGCCCGCGTGCTGTGGTTCGGCGCGGTGAGCAGCCCCGATGACTCGGTGGTGGTCACCGTGTCGGGCACGGGCAACGCCCTGGAGGGCACCCAGGCCGGAGCGGCCAAGGTCACCCCATTCGCCTCCTACCCGGCCAAGGGCCGCGCCACCGGCGGTGTGCGCTGCCACCGCTACCTCAAGGGCGAGGACACGCTGCTCATGGCGTGGATCGGCCGGGGCCCGGCGCGGGCCGCCCGCGCCGACGGCAAGCCGGTGCGCCTGCCCGACACGACCGAGCGTCGGGACGGGTCGGGCGAGGCCCTGCCGCGGGCGATCGTTACGGTGGGGAGTGGACGAACCGACTTCGGTATCACGGCACCGGGATCCGGGGCCTGAGGAAGCCGCAACATGCCGTGCACATCGACCTGGTTCGATGTGCACGGCATCGTCATGGGCACGGACAGAGGGGGACTCACATGAGCGACGACAGCGGGAGCAGCCCGGCGGGCGGGGCGTTCGACGACGTCATCGCCGCCAACGACGACTACGCGGCCCGGTATTCGCTGGCCGGGCTCAAGCCCGTCGCAGCGCGCGGCCTGGCGCTGGTGACCTGCATGGACTCCAGGATCGAGCCGCTGGACATGCTGGGCCTCAAGCCCGGCGACGCCAAGATCCTGCGCAACGCGGGCGCCAGGGTCACCGATGACACCCTGCGCACCCTGGTGCTGGCGGTCTACCTGCTCGGCGTGGAGCGTGTGCTGGTCCTGCCGCACACCCGCTGCAAGATGGCGTCCGTGCCCAGCGACGACGCGGTGCACGACACCATCCTGGAGGAGTACGGGGTGGACACCCGCAGCCTGGAGTTCCACACCGACAACGACCAGCTGGGCGCGCTGCGGCACGACCTGGAGCGCATCCGCCACCACCCGCTGCTGCCCGCCGGGCTGCCGGTGGCGGGGGCGATCTACGACGTGGACACCGGGCGGATCTCCCCCGTCGACTTCTGAGGGGACCCGCGGGCGTGTGCGCCCCCGGTGGCCGGGGATCAATCAAGGGAATGCGGTCATCTCCCCGACCGTTTGACCCGAGGACGGCCCCCGTGCCGCCGGGAGGAGCACTCGTGGAAGAGAGCACGTACGACATCTTCAACCGCGCCCGCATGTTCATGGAGCTGGGCGACCCCATCTACGCCGCCAAGACGCTGGAACCGGCCGTGGAGGACGAGCCCGACAGCCGTTCCCTGCTGGAGCTTCTCGGCCGCGCCTACTTCCACTCCGCGCAGCTGACCAAGGCGGAGCAGACGTTCCGCCGGATCATCGAACTCGACCCGGTGGACCACTGGGCGCACATCGCGCTCGCCCGCACGCTGGAGCGCCAGAGCAGGCACGACGAGGCGGCCACCTACCGCCGCATGCACGCGGTGATGTCCGGCGGCTCGCTCGACTGAGGCCGCCGGCGATGAGGGCCCCCGGGACGTCCGTCCCGGGGGCCTCGCCGTGCGCGCCCGCTACCCTGCTGGTCATGGCAGCTTCGACAGACCCCGACGACGGCACCCCCTGGGTGGACCGATGTAGCGACTCGCGCCGCTCCTGGGCCGACGAGGCGGTCCGCAAGGTGATCGCGGACGCGAACCGCTCGGCCGACACCCACCTGCACGTGTTCCCGCTGCCCCCCGAGTGGGGCATCGACCTCTACCTCAAGGACGAGTCGGTCCACCCGACCGGCAGCCTCAAGCACCGGCTGGCCCGGTCGCTGTTCCTGTACGGTCTGGCCAACGGGTGGATCGACGAGGACACGACGATCGTGGAGGCCAGCTCGGGTTCCACGGCCGTGTCCGAGGCGTACTTCGCGCGGCTGCTGGGCTTGGACTTCGTCACGGTGATCCCCCGCAAGACGAGCCCGGAGAAGATCGCCCTCATCGAGCGCTACGGGGGCCGCTGCCACTTCGTGGACTCCCCGCCGGACATGTACTCGGAGGCGGAGCGGCTGGCCGCGGAGAGCGGCGGCCACTACATGGACCAGTTCACCTACGCCGAGCGGGCGACGGACTGGCGCGGCAACAACAACATCGCCGAGTCGATCTTCGAGCAGCTGTCTATGGAGCGGCACCCGTGCCCGGACTGGATCGTGGTGGGCGCCGGCACCGGCGGCACCTCGGCGACGATCGGCCGCTACCTGCGCTACAAGCGGCTGCACACCCGGCTGGCGGTGGTGGACCCGGAGAACTCGGCGTTCTTCCCGGGGTGGGTGACCGGCGCGCAGGACTACGGGACGGGGATGCCCTCGCGCATCGAGGGGATCGGCCGCCCGCGCATGGAGCCGAGCTTCGTGCCGTCGGTGATCGACCTGATGATGCCGGTGCCCGACGCGGCGAGTATCGCCGCCATGCGCCACCTGTACGACCGCACCGGCCTGTCGGCGGGCGGCTCCACCGGGACCAACCTGTGGGGTGTGTGGCACCTGGTGGCCCGGATGCGCGCCGAGGGGCGCAGGGGCAGCGTGGTGACCCTGATCTGCGACGGCGGCGAGCGCTACCGGCACAGCTACTACAACGACGCCTGGGTGGCCGAACGCGGCCTGGACCCCGCCCCGTACCGGGACGCCATCGACCGGTTCCTCAACGAGGGCGTCTGGGCCCCGCCGGCCTGAACCCGGACGGCCCGCCCCGGACACGGCACAGGGCCCCGGAGAACACCTCCGGGGCCCTACGGCGTCACGGGCTAGGCGTCGATGCGGGCGACGTCGAGCTCCTGGGCGCCCTGCTGGATGAACCGGCGGCGCGGCGCGACCTCGTTGCCCATCAGCAGGTTGAAGACGTTCGCGGCCTCCTCGGCCTGCTCCACCCGGATGCGGCGCAGGGTGCGGTGGCGCGGGTCCATGGTGGTCTCGGCCAGCTGGTCGGCGTCCATCTCGCCCAGGCCCTTGTAGCGCTGGATCGGGTCCTTCCAGGCGATGCCGCGCTTCTCCAGGTCCAGCAGGGTGCGCTGTAGCTCGGCGTCGGAGTACGTGTAGATGTACTTGTCCTCGGGCTTGGCGCCCCGCTTGCGGCGGGTGTTGGTGAGCTCGATGCGGTGCAGCGGCGGGACCGCGGCGAACACCCGGCCCGCCTCCAGCATCGGCCGCATGTAGCGGTAGATGAGGGTGAGCAGCAGGCAGCGGATGTGCGCGCCGTCCACGTCGGCGTCGGCCATGAGGATGATCCGGCCGTAGCGGGCGGCGTCGAGGTCGAAGCTGCGGCCGGACCCGGCGCCGATCACCTGGAGGATGGCGGCGCACTCGGCGTTCTTGAGCATGTCGGCGACCGACGACTTCTGCACGTTGAGGATCTTGCCGCGGATGGGCAGCAGCGCCTGGAACTCGGAGTCGCGGGCCAGCTTGGCGGTGCCCAGCGCCGAGTCGCCCTCGACGATGAACAGCTCGCTGCGGTCCAGGCCCTCGCTGCGGCAGTCCACCAGCTTGGCGGGCAGCGCCGAGTTCTCCAGGGCGTTCTTGCGCCGCTGGGTCTCGCGCTGCTGGCGGGCGGCCAGGCGGGCCTTGGCGGCGTTGACCACCTTCTCCATGACGGTCCGGGCCTTGGCCTTGTCCGCCTTGGAGGTGGAGGTGAGGAACTCGCGCAGCTCCCGGCCGACCACCTGGGAGACGATGCGGGCGGCCGCGGAGGTGCCCAGGATCTCCTTGGTCTGGCCCTCGAACTGGGGCTCGGGCAGGCGGACGGTGACGACTGCGGTGAGCCCCTCCTGGGTGTCGTCCTTGGTGACGGGGTCGTCGCTGTTCTTGAGCAGCTTGACGGCGCGCAGCTGGTCGTTGATGACCCGCACCAGGGCGCGTTCGAACCCGGTGATGTGGGTGCCGCCCTTGGGGGTGGCGATGACGTTGACGAACGAGCGGACCGTGGTGTCGTAGCCGGTGCCCCAGCGCAGCGCCACGTCGACGTCCAGGCGGCGCTCCACGTCGGCGGGGACCATGTGCCCGGCGTCGTCGAGCACGGGGACGGTCTCGGTGAAGTTGCCGCTGCCCTGGATGCGCAGCACGTCGCTGACCGCGTCGTCGGGCGCCAGGAAGGTGCAGAACTCGCCGATCCCGCCGTCGAAGCGGAACTCCTCCTCGAAGGGCTTCTCCTCGCCCTCCACGCGCTCGTCGCGCACGGAGATGGTGAGCCCGGGCACCAGGAAGGCGGTCTGGCGGGCCCGCTCCAGCAGGGACTCGCGGGCGATCTCGGCGCCCTTGATGAAGATCTGCATGTCCGGCCAGAACCGGATGCGGGTGCCGGTGAGCTTCTTGGCGATCTTGCGGAACTGCTCAAGCCCCGAGACGGGGGTGAACTCGGCGTCGGGCCCGGCGCCCGCGAAGCGGCCGGGGATGCCGCGGCGGAAGGAGAGGCCGTGGGTGTGGCCCTGGCGGTCGACCTCCACGTCGACGCGGGCGGACAGGGCGTTGACCACGGAGGCGCCGACGCCGTGCAGGCCGCCGGAGGCGGTGTAGGAGCCGGTGCCGAACTTGCCGCCGGCGTGGAGCTTGGTCATGACCAGTTCCACACCGGAGAGGCCGCTCTTGGGCTCGATGTCGACGGGGATGCCGCGGCCGTCGTCGGCCACCGACACCGAGCCGTCGTTGTGCAGGACGACGTCGATGCGCGTGCAGTAGCCGCCCAGGGCCTCGTCGACGGAGTTGTCGATGATCTCCCACATGCAGTGGGTGAGGCCGCGGCTGTCGGTGGACCCGATGTACATGCCCGGCCGTTTGCGCACCGCCTCAAGACCTTCGAGGACCGACAGGTGCCGGGCGGAATAGTCCTCGGGGTCGTGGACGGCTGCGGTCAAGGCGGTCACTCGGACATCTCCTGCGTCTTGAGGGCCATCGGGGCTCGGATGCGGTGCGTGCCCTTTGTACCGCGCCGCACCGACGAAAAGGGCCAGGCCACGGCGTACGGGTCGGTTCACCTCGTACGCCGGGGAAGGTTCGGGCGGATTCCTACGGGTCCGGCACCGGTGCCGGGCTGCCGCCCGGGGCGGGTCCGCGGCGACCGGAAGCACCACGGGAAGCGGGTGGCGGCGGCCAGAAGGGTCCTGCCCCGCGCGAGACTACCACCTCCGGTGGATGCGACCTGGATACTCCCCTTTTCCGGGGATGCGTCGGGCGTTCAGGGGGTACAACGAGTAGTAGAAACGACGAGCGGCCTCAAAGGCCCCAAAGGGAGATATCCAGGCACCAATCAGGCGGATTCCGCTGTCGGCGTACACGGCCCCGGGTTGGGAACGTCTGGGTCGGGTTAGATGTTGTCTGAGGTGACCGACGCCGAGTATTGAGGATGGCGAAGTGACTGGAACCCTTGCCCCCACCCAGCCGCTGACGGCTGCTGACCGTTGCGACCGCTGTGGTGCACAGGCTTACGTTCGGGTGCTGCTGAACTCCGGTGGCGAGCTGCTGTTCTGCGCGCACCACATGCGCAAGCACGACGATTCTCTCCGAAAGATCGCTTCGGACATCCAGGACGAGACCGACAAGCTCAACGACGACAAGTAGCGTCGGTTCCACGACACGGGCACGGGCGGCGGTCCCCTTCGGGGGGTCGCCGCCCGTCGCGTGTCCGGCCGGGCGCCCGGGCCCCTGCGTGCCCGGGCCCCTGCGTGCCCGGGCCCCTGCGTGCCCGGGCCCCTGCGTGCCCGGGTCCCGGCGCGCCCTCAGCCCAGAACGCGGTTGTGGTACCTGGACACCTCGGTGAACCCGAAGCCCTCGTAGAGGCGGCGCGCCGCAGTGTTCTCCGTCACCACGCACAGGTAGGCGTCGGTGGCCCCCTTGTCGTGGGCCTGCGCCAGCAGGTCGGCCAGGATGGCCGAGGCCACGCCCCGGCGCCGGGCCGCGGGCGCGGTGACCATCGCGCAGACGGCCGCCGACCGCCCCGACAGCACCGCGCAGCCGCGGCCCGCACCGCCGGGCGCGGTCCCGTACAGCGCGGTGGTCGCGCCCAGGATGCGGGAGATCACGTCCACCCCGGCCGGCCCGTGGGCGAGCCAGTCGGCCCCGGGCGCGGCGGTGACCGCCGTGGTGCCGGGGGCGTCCGGGCGCTCCCGCGGCTCCCTGGCCAGCACCAGGGTGGGCTCCACCACCGCGTACCCGTGCCGGGCCAGGCGGGCGTCGGCGTCCTCCTCCCCCGGCCACACCTGGGCGCAGGGGGTGAGCCCGCGCTGCCGGTAGAACGCGGTGACCCCGGCCGGGTCCGCGCCGGGGTCCAGGAGCAGCGCGCTGTTCGCGCGCTTGGTCACACCCTCGGCGACGCCGAACCGCCACCCGTCCCGCTCCACGACCTCGAACGCGGGCCAGTCCCGCGCCACCCGCGCCGCCCACTCGTGCATGCCCGCCGCCCTTCGCCGAAAGCGGCGATCCTAGTGCATGTTCGGCGGATCATTCCGCCCACCCGTCGCCCACCACCACCCTCAACGGACGCCTTCGGCACGGTACTTCCGCGGAGCCCCCGGGCGGCCCCTCGCGGCGCCGACCTCGTTCGGTCGGCCGACACCGGGCGGGCCCCCGCTGTGCGACACCGCCGAGCTTGCGAGGCAAGCCCAGCAGGGGCAGTCGAGCCGGTCGTCTTGCGAGAGATCGCCTGGAGGCCGCTCGTGTCACCCGGCGCGAGCGCCGAACCGAACGGAAGCATCCATCGGACATGCCCTGGCGGCCCGCCGCCCCGCCCCCGGCCGCCGGGGTCCGCCCGACGATCTAGCATGTGGACCGACCACCCCGTCCGAACCTGGAGACCGTTCGATCATGCTCATCCTGCTGCCGCCGTCCGAGGGCAAGGCCACCTCCGGCACCGGACCCGCCGTGGACCCGGAGTCCCTGGTGCTGCCCGCGCTGGCCCCCGCCCGCCGGGAGGTCCTGGCGGCGCTGGAGGACCTGTGCTCGGGGCCCGAGGACACGGCGCTGGAGGTGCTGGGGCTCACCCCGGGGCAGGCCGACGCGATCAAGCGCGACCTGGACGCGGCCACCGCGCCGACCCTGCGCGCCGCCGACCTGTACACCGGTGTCCTCTACGACCGCCTGGGCCTGCCGGAGCTGCTCCGGGAGCACCCCGCCCGCGTCCGGGAGCGGGTGCTGGTCTTCTCCGGGCTGTGGGGTGTGGTCGGCCCCGACGACGCGCTGCCGCCCTACCGGCTGTCGATGGGTGTGAAGCTGCCGCCGCTGGGCGGGCTGGGCGCCTACTGGCGCAGGGCCATGGCCGGGCCGCTGGGGGAGCTGGCCGCGGACCGGCTGCTGGTGGACTGCCGGTCGGCGGCCTACGCCGCCGCGTTCAAGCCCCGGGGCGCCGCCGCCGAGCGGCTGGTGTCGGTGCGGGTGCTGCGCGAGCAGGTCGTCGGCGGGGCCGTGAAGCGTTCGGTGGTCAGCCACATGGCCAAGGCCACCCGGGGCGACATCGCCCGGTCGCTGCTGGCCGAGGGGGTCGAGGCGGCCGGCGTGGCGGAGCTGGCCGACGCGCTGCGGGACCTGGGGCACACGGTGGAGACGCCCGAGGCCGAGCCCAAGGCCCCGCGGGTCCTGGACGTGGTCGTGCGGGACTGACGGGACCGATCGGACGGACGGGACCGCCGGGGCCGGGCCGAGAGCGCGGCGTCGCTCTGCGTGAGATAACGAACCGGTATCGCGACTTTATCCCGCACCTACAGGCCCTGCGCGAGCATGGGCGGTGTCGGATGGACGACGGAACACACCTGGGATCGATTCACCGCGGCCGGGCGGTACCCGGTCAGGTCGGCGCGTGTGGGAACGCGCGGACCGATGGTGCGGAACGCGGGCGTCGCCACACCCGTCGACCGACGAAGGCACCGCGGAACCCGTGTGCCCTCCCGCTCGCTGAGCAGGAGGGCACACGGGTTCAGGCCGTTTCAGGCCACGACGTACTCAGGACGGCCTAGTCCAGGTAGTCGCGGAGCACCTGGGAACGCGACGGGTGACGGAGCTTGGACATCGTCTTGCTCTCGATCTGCCGGATGCGCTCGCGGGTGACCCCGTAGACCTTGCCGATCTCGTCTAAAGTCTTCGGCTGGCCGTCGGTCAGGCCGAAGCGCATGGAGACCACGCCGGCCTCGCGCTCGGACAGGGTGTCCAGCACCGAGTGCAGCTGCTCCTGGAGCAGGGTGAAGCTGACCGCCTCGCCCGGCTGGATGGCCTCGGAGTCCTCGATGAGGTCGCCGAACTCGCTGTCGCCGTCCTCGCCCAGCGGGGTGTGCAGGGAGATCGGCTCGCGGCCGTACTTCTGCACCTCGACGACCTTCTCCGGGGTCATGTCGAGTTCCTTGGCCAGCTCCTCCGGGGTGGGCTCGCGGCCCAGGTCCTGGAGCATCTGGCGCTGGACGCGGGCCAGCTTGTTGATGACCTCGACCATGTGCACCGGGATGCGGATGGTGCGGGCCTGGTCGGCCATCGCGCGGGTGATCGCCTGGCGGATCCACCACGTGGCGTACGTGGAGAACTTGAAGCCCTTGGTGTAGTCGAACTTCTCCACCGCGCGGATCAGACCGAGGTTGCCCTCCTGGATCAGGTCCAGGAAGAGCATGCCGCGGCCGGTGTAGCGCTTGGCGAGCGAGACGACCAGGCGGAGGTTGGCCTCCAGCAGGTGCTTCTTGGCGCGGCCGCCGTCCTCGGCGATCCACTCCAGCTCGTCGCGCAGCTCGAAGGTGAGCAGGTCCGCCTCTTCGGCGAGCTTCTCCTCGGCGAACAGGCCGGCCTCGATCCGCTTGGCGAGCTCGACCTCCTGCTCGGCGTTGAGGAGCGGCACCTTGCCGATCTGCTTGAGGTAGTCCTTGACCGGGTCGGCGGTGGCGCCGGCGGCCACCACCTGGGCGGCGGGGGCGTCGTCGTCATCGTCGTACAGGACGAAGGACTCGTCCTCGTTGCCGGTCTTGACCGGGGAGCCGACGGCCTCGGGGCGGGCCGGCTTGGTGTCCTTCTCCGGCACCTCCTCGACGGTGTCCTCGACCAGCTCCAGCTCGGCGCCGGTGTGTTCGAGGTCGTCGTCGAGGTCCTCCTCGTCGAACTCCTCCGCGTCCGCCTCCGGAGCGAGCTCCAGGTCCTTCTTGCCCGCGGTCTTGCGGGCGGCGGTCTTCTTGGCCGCGGCGGGGTCCTTGGCGGCGGTGGCCTTCTTGGCCGGGGCTGCCTTCTTGGCGGCGGCCGCGGTGGTCTTCTTCGCGGTCGCCGTCTTCTTGGCGGCGGCCTTGCGGGCGGGTGCCTTCTTGTCGGCCTCGGCGGAGTCGACGACGGCGGTGACCGTCTCCGGCTGCTCCTGGGCGGCCGCGGCGCGCACCGGCTTGGCGGTCCGGGCCGGGGTGGAGGTCGTGGTGACCTTGGTGGACCTGGTCGAGGTGGACC
>NZ_JBJJBV010000212.1:0-12824 GCF_045446735.1 Nocardiopsis protaetiae | reverse complement strand
GGGCGCACGTGCGCGGGGCCCCGGAGCGGGTTTGGGCCGACCCCAAACCCGCGATTATGGGGGAGAACACCGACGGATGCACGTGCCAGTCGGACATCCCCCGCGCTACAGTTCGTGCACAGCGGCCCGGTTCCGTCCCGGCCGCCGCCCGGCGGTGCCCACGGCCCGCCGCCACGACCGCGGGCGGGTCCCCACACCGCCCTTGCCACCCGTCGTACGTCCCGAGCCGGGGACGGCGCCGGGACCCCGCCGGGCCGCCACGGCCGCGGCGCGGGCCACCGAGCCGACCGACACCGAACCCCCGCGGGCGGGCGCGCCCGCACAGAGGACTGCATGAAGCCCACACCGAACGCCAAGGCCACCCGACTGCTGCGCACGACCGCGCAGCGGATCGTTGCGGTCCTCCGGCGCAAGGTGCTCTTCCGCTACCGGCTCGTCCTCATCACCCTGGTCGCCCTGGCCGTCGGCATCGGCGTCGGCGCCGTCTGGGGCCCCGCCGGGTGGTTCCCGCCCAGCTCCACCATCCTCACCGTCCTGGCCGGCGGCCTGCTGCTCAAGCGCAAGAGCCTGGCGGCCCTGCTCGGCGTGGTCGCGGCCGTCCTGGTCTTCGTCGCCGCCATGCTCGACTTCGGGCAGGTCGGCCCCGGGCTGCTGGTCACCATCGGCGTCACCGCCGTGCTGTCCTACCTGCTGTCGGGCGTGCGCGAGCGCCTGGGCGTGCAGGGCCTGAGCGGCGAGATGATGCTCCTGGACCTGCGCGACCGGCTGCGCCAGCAGGGCCGACTGCCCGCCCTCCCCGAGGGCTGGGGCCGCACCGCCGTCCTGCGCCAGGCCGGGGGCTCCTCCTTCGGCGGCGACTTCGTCGTCTCCGACCGCGACGGCGACCGGCTCGACATCGCCGTGGTCGACGTCTCCGGCAAGGGCGTCGACGCCGGGACCCGCGCCCTGATGCTCTCGGGCGCCTTCAGCGGCCTCATCGGCGCGGTGCCCACCAAGGACTTCCTGGCCCACTGCAACGACTACCTCATGCGCACCGGCGGCGGTGAGGGATTCGTCACCGCCGTCCACCTCAGCATGGACCTGGCCACCGGCGAGTACAGCATCGCCTCCGCCGGGCACCCGCCCGCGGTCCAGTTCGACGCGGGCACCGGATCCTGGACGACCACCGAGGCCAAGGGCGTGGTCCTGGGCGTCATCCCGGAGATGACCTACACCTCGGTCCGCGGCCGCCTGCGCCGCGGCGACGCCATCATGCTCTACACCGACGGCCTCATCGAGACCCCCGGCGAGGATCTCGACGCGGGCATCGACCGGCTGCTCGGCGCCGCGGAGACCCTGGTCACCAAGGGTTTCTCGACCGGGGCGGGGAAGATGGTCGACGTCCTGAGCAAGGACAAGAACGACGACTGCGCCCTGGTCGTCCTCTGGCGCGACTGACCGCCCGCGACACCCCCCGGGCGGGGCGGCGGACCCGCGCCCGGCCCGGGGACGGGTAAGGTTCGGGGTGCTCCCCGTCCCGCGTACGGCGGCCGTCTCCGTACACGTCCCCGGATACCCGTGCGCGCCCTCCTCATCCCCGGCGCCGACTCCGCGCGGTCCACCACACCAGTGACGACGGGACCCGGAGCCGTCATACGCAACCGGTGTCGTCCGCAGCCGTGTCCTGCGGGCGGAGGAGAACGCGAGGGGGTGCTTCGCATGTCAGAAGGCGAGCGCGCTGAAGAACTCACCGAACTGGTCGAGAACAACGACCTGACGGGAATCCGGCTCTGGTTGGCCGAACATAGGCCCTACGAGATCGCCGACGAACTCTCCCGCATGGCGGGTCGACAGGCGATCATCCCCTTCCGGCTCCTGGACAAGGACCGCGAACTCGAAGTCTTCGAGGAACTCGACCCCGGCCAGCAGCAGGCCATCCTCCTGGGCCTGCGCGACGGCGCCTTCCACGAGATCCTCGAAGAGATGGACCCCGACGACCGGGCCCGCCTCATCGGGGAGGCCCCGGCCAAGATCGCCACCCGCGCCCTGGCCGGGCTCAGCCCCGCCGAACGCCGGATGACGGCGGCGCTGCTGGGCTACCCCGAGGACGCCGTCGGCCGGTTCATGACGCCCGAGACGGTCGTCCTGCACCACGACCTCACCGTCGGCCGCGCCCTGGAGATCGTCCGTGCCAAAGGGGCCGACGCCGAGACCATCTACACGCTGCCGGTGGTCACCGACGGCCGCCGCCTGGTCGGCACCGTCACCCTGGGCGACCTGGTCGTCAACGACGACGTCCGGCTGATCAAGGACATCGTCGACATACTGGCCCCGCGGGTGCGTGCCACCCACCCGGCCGAGGACGCCGCCCGCCTGATGCAGGAGGCCAACCTGGTCTCCCTGCCGGTGGTCGACTCCGAGGACCGGTTCGTGGGCCTGCTGACCTTCGACGACGCCCTGGAGCTCATCGAGGCCGCCGACTCCGAGGACATGGCCCGCCAGTCCGGTGCCAGCCCCGTCGGCGACCACTACGTCAGTGTCGGGGTGCTGCGCCTGGTCGGCGCCCGCTCGGTGTGGCTCATGCTGCTCATCGTGGCCGCCACCCTCACCGTCAACGTGATGCAGGTCTTCGAGGCCACCCTGGAGGAGGTCACGGCGCTGGCGGTGTTCGTGCCGATGCTCATCGGCACCGGCGGCAACGTCGGCGCCCAGTCCGCCACCGCGATCGTGCGCGCCCTGGCCGTCGGCGAGGTGCGGGTCCGCGACCTGCCCCAGGTCATCTGGAAGGAGGCCCGGGTCGGGCTGCTGCTCGGTGTGATGCTCGCCGGCCTGGCGCTGGTCATCGGCGCCCTGCTGGTCGGGTTCGACGTGGCCGTCGTGGTGGCCTTCTCGGTGATCGCCATCTGCACCTGGGCGGCGATCATCGGCTCGTCGATGCCGCTGCTGGCCCGCAAGGTGGGCGTGGACCCGGCGGTGGTGTCCTCCCCGATGGTGGCGACCCTGGTGGACGCCACCGGCCTCATCATCTACTTCTCGGTGGCCCGGCTCATCCTGCACATCTGACCGGGTGGCATAACCGGGGGTGACACCGGGTATCGCCCTGGGTGCAGGATGGACCGAAGGGGGAATCCATGTCCGGTGCCGGAGATGCGTTCGACAAGCTGAGGAAGACCGTCGACGACAACGCCGACAAGGTCGAGGGGCTGGTCGGCAAGGCCGCGGACGCCGCCAAGAAGGCGACCGGCGGCGCCCATGACGACAAGATCGACAAGGGGGCCGGAGCCGCCACCGACTACCTGCGCAAACAGGCCGAGAAGAACCAGGCCGGCAAGAACAGGGAACGGTAGGCCGGTTCGATGGGGCGGGATCGGGCGTTCACAATGTGAAGATGCCCGATCCCGCCCCGTCCCGTTCCCAGGTGTTCCTGGCCCGTGTCCGCGTCCCCCTGATGTGGGCCGCGGGTGCCGCCCTCCTCGCCGGGTACGCCGGCCTGTCCTGGTGGGCGGGCTGGTCCCTGCTCGCCGTCGCGCTGGCCGTGTACCTGAGAGCGGGCACCGTCCGCTGCGCCCCGCGGGTGCTGGGCCCGCCGGTGCGGGGGCGGTGGATGGCGCTGACGAGCCCGGTGGACGCGGTCCCCAGCCAGGGGACCCACGCCTACGGGCAGACGCACGCGCTGGGCCTGGTCGCCGAGGACGGGACCCGGCCCGACATCGGGTGGCGGCCGCTGAGCCGCCCGCCGCAGGACTTCCCCGCGTTCGGGGAGCCCGTGTACGCGCCCGCCGACGGGGTCGTCGTGGCCGTGCACGACCGGCGCCGCGACCACCGCAGCCGCAACTCCTGGCCGTGGCTGCTGGGCTCGGTCGTGGAGAACGCCCTGCGCGAGCTGCTCGGCCCGGCCGGTCTGCTGGGCAACCACGTGGTCGTCGACGTCGGCGGCGCGTACGTGCTGCTCGGCCATCTTCAGAAGGGGTCCATCACGGTCCGCCCGGGGGACCGGGTGGCGGCGGGCGATCCGGTCGCCCGCTGCGGCAACTCCGGGGCGTGCCTGGAGCCGCAGCTGCGGATGCAGCTCATGGACCACCGGTGGCCGCTGGTGGCGGCCGGGCTGCCGTTCCTGTGGGCGGCGGGCTGGGACGGGAGGTCCGACACCGCGGGGCTTCCCGAGACCTGGAGGCCGTTCGACGTCCCCGCTGGTCAGAGCGGTTCGGCGGAGGGTTACCCTGAGGCTGATGAGGTAAGGCGTACCTAACGTTTCGGTAAGGGGGCGAAGTGGGGGAGATCGACGGACGGCCCTGTCGGCTCACGGTCTGCCGCGGCTGCTGCTGCGGGACCAGGAAGAAGGTCCCGGGCGTCGACCACAAGGCCCAGCTCGCCCGCCTGTCCGCCATCGACGACCACGCCGGGCGCACCGTCCCGGTCCGCACCAGCAAGTGCCTGGGCATCTGCTTCCAGGCCAACGTCGTGGTCGTGCAGCCCTCCCAGGCGGGCCACGCCGCCGGGGCCAAGCCCGTGTGGCTGGGCGAGATGACCGAGGACAAGCTGCTCGACGCCCTCGACGACTGGATCTTCGACGGCGGCCCGGGCCTGGCCCCGCTCCCCGACGTCCTGGCCGACCACGTCACCTCCAAGGACGCCAAGAAGCCCAAGAAGCGCAAGCGGCCCAAGAAGGCCAAGGTCGCCAAGAAGGAGCGCAAGAAGGCCGAGAAGCGCAAGGCCGAGAAGGCCGCCCGCCCCAAGGGCAAGAAGAAGGACCGGGACAGGCGGGACAAGCGGGACAAGAAGGGCAAGAAGAAGGACGGGCGCCGCAAGAAGTAGCCGCGGCACCCGTCCCTCGTCCGTTCCCTCCGGCCGCCGTCTAGTGGTCCTGCGGCGCGAACTGGGTCCGGTACAGCGCCGTGTACAGGCCGCCCCGGCCCAGCAGCTCCTCGTGCGTGCCCCGCTCCAGGATCCGCCCGTCCTCCAGGACCAGGATCTGGTCGGCCTCGCGCACCGTCGCCAGCCGGTGCGCGATCACCAGGGACGTGCGCCCGGACAGGGCCTCGGCCAGCGCCTCCTGCACCGCCGCCTCCGACTCCGAGTCCAGGTGCGCGGTGGCCTCGTCCAGGACCACCACCGACGGCGAGCGCAGCAGCAGCCGGGCGATCGCCAGACGCTGCTTCTCCCCGCCCGACAGCCGGTACCCGCGGTCGCCCACCATCGTGTCCAGCCCGTCGGGCAGCTGCTCCAGCAGCGGGCCCAGCCGCGCCATCCGCAGCGCCGCCTCCATCTCCTCGTCGGTGGCGTCGGGCTTGGCGTAGCGCAGGTTCGCGCCCACCGTGTCGTGGAACAGCTGGGCGTCCTGGGTGACCACGCCCACCGCCTCGCGCAGCGAGTCCGCGGTGGCCTCGCGCAGGTCCAGCCCGCCGATGCGCACCGCGCCCTCGGTCGGGTCGTACAGCCGCGACACCAGGTGCGTCAGCGTCGTCTTGCCCGCGCCGGAGGGGCCCACCAGGGCCACCATCGTCCCGGGTCCGGCCCGCAGCGACACCCCGCTCAGTACCTGGGTGTCGTCGGCGGCGCGCCCCTGCGGGTTGAGCTCCAGCGACGCCACCGAGGTCTCCTCGGCGCCCGGGTAGCGGAACGACACGTTGTCGAACTCCACCCCCACCGACCCCGGCGGGATCGGCCGGGCGTCCGGGGACTCCTTGATCGCGGGCTCCAGGTCCAGGATCTCGAAGACCCGGTCGAAGGACACCAGCGCGGTCATGATCTCCACGTGCACGTTGGACAGGCTCGTCACCGGCCCGTACAGGCGCACCATCAGCGTGGTCAGCGCCACCAGGGTGCCGACCTCGAACGCGCCGTCCACGGCCAGCATGCCGCCGACGCCGTAGACCATCGCGGTGGCCAGCGCGGTGATGGTGCCCAGCATGGTGAACAGCAGGCCGCCGAACACCGCCTGGCGCACCCCCAGGTCGCGCACCCGCGCGGCCCGGCGGGCGAACCCGTCGGACTCGTCCCGCGGGCGGCCGTACAGCTTGACCAGCATGGCCCCGCCGACGTTGAACCGCTCCGTCATCAGGGAGCTCATGTCGGCGTTGGTGTCCATCGCGTCCCGCGAGATGTGCGCCAGCCTGCGGCCGATCAGCTTGGCCGGGACGAGGAACAGCGGCACCAGCGCCAGCGCCAGCAGGGTCACCTGCCAGGACAGCGCGAGCATGGTGATGATCACTGCGGTGGCGCTCACCAGGTTGGACACCACCGACTGGAGGACCGAGGTGATCGCCCGCTGGGCGCCGACCACGTCGGTGTTCAGCCGGCTGATGAGCGAGCCGGTCTGGGTGCGGGTGAAGAACGCCAGCGGCATCTTCTGCACGTGGGTGAAGACCTGCGTGCGCAGCAGGTAGATGACGCCCTCGCCGATCCGGGCGGACAGCCAGCGGCCGGTGAGCGCGAGCACGCCCTCCAGCAGGGCCAGGCCGCCCGCGGCGGCGGCCAGGGTGATCACCAGGGAGCGGTCCCCGGGGATGATGCCCTGGTCGATGATCGTCTTGAGCAGCAGCGGGTTGGCCACCACGATGGCGGCGCTCACCGACGTCACGAGCAGGAACAGAAGTATCGCCCGCCAGTGGGGGCGGGCGTAGGAGATGATGCGACGGGTGATGCCGGGGGGCAGTTCCTGCCCGCGGGCGCTTCCGTCGTTGACCAGGGCCCTGTAAGAGGGCCGACCGGACATCATGGTCATACGGGCCTCGATTCGCGTTACGCGTGGGTCAACAACCGCTCGCGCGTCCCGCTTCCCGAGGCGCCCCCGCCGGGTGTTCCAGGGACGGGGTGCTCAGAGGGCGTGGGCGAGCCTGCCCAGCGCGGCGGTGGTGGAGCGGCCGGGGGTGAAGGGGAGCTCCCAGGCCAGGGCGCCCAGCGCCTCGGCGCCCAGGATCTTGGCCCGGGTGTAGCGGTCCCCGGCGGTGAAGGCCAGGGCGGCCGGGGCCAGCGGCCGCAGGACCTCGGCGTAGGCCGACCAGTCGGCGACCGCGGGGGGTCCGTCGATGACGAAGGACCCGGTCACACAGCTCAGGGCGGCGACCGTCTCGGCGCGCTCCTCGGCGGGGTTGACCGGGCGTCCGGGGCCCTTCCAGGCGCGGACGCGCTCGTCGCACTCGATGCCGACGACCAGGGGCAGGCCCCGGTCGGCGATGGCCTGGAGGAAACGGATGTGGCCGACGTGCAGGACGTCGAAGACCCCGGTGACGACCGCGGGACGCTCCAGCCCCTCCGGTCGCTCGAACCAGCGTGCGCTCAGCGCCGTACCCGTGCCCGTGTCCGTCATCCAGTCACCCGATTCTCACAGGGGTGCCCGTGTCCGGTTTCGTCGGCGACCCCGCCCGAAAGGTCAACGTACCCGGTCGGGCCGGGTATTCCGCGCCCGGGTCCGAACGACGTTCGGCCCTGGTGGGGGAGTCCGACCCGGGCCGGTCCGCGGGACCGGGCGCACGAAGGCGGGGGCCGGTGCGTGCGCACCGGCCCCCGCCGTGGAAGAGCGGGCGACGAGAATCGAACTCGCATGACCAGCTTGGAAGGCTGGGGTTCTACCATTGAACTACGCCCGCGTGGCGCCGGAGCCTTCGAGTTTCCTCTAGACTCGTTGAGCCGACGGGGACAAGAGTACAGTCTCCGCAGCGTTGGTCGCACACTCCTTTTGCGGGAACGTGCGGGCGGCGTGTTCGGTCCGTGCCGGGAACCCGGAGCCGAACACGGCGTCCGGGGATCAGGCGTACGGGGTGTGGCGCAGCTTGGTTAGCGCGCATGCTTTGGGAGCATGAGGCCGCGGGTTCGAATCCCGCCACCCCGACGAAACCGGCCACGGCCACGGCTCCGGCCGTGCGCGGTGGCCCCCTGCGCATCTGCCCTAGACTTGGTGCGATCAGCAGGAAACTGTAAGTCCCAGCCCGTCGCAGGGCACCCCGACGCCGGAGATCGTCAGATCGGGCGGGGGTGCGCGCGTGCATTCGCCGTTGTGTGGTGCGCCTGCGGGCCGACGCGGACACCAGCCGGCAAACCTAGGAGTACCGCCCCGTGAAGACCGTTGTCGAGGAGCTGAGCCCGACCCGGGTCAAGCTGACCATCGAGGTGCCCTTCGAGGAGCTCGATCACGCTTTCGACGTGACCTACAAGTCGCTCGCGAAGCAGGTTCGGATCAAGGGCTTCCGCCCGGGCAAGGCGCCGGCGCGACTGATCGACCGCTACGTCGGCCGTGGCGCTGTGATCAGCGAAGCGGTCAACCACGCCGTTCCCGAGCTCTACAACGAGGCCATCCAGAAGGAGGAGATCTTCGCGCTCGGCCAGCCCGACGTGGAGGTCACCAAGCTGGAGGACAACGACGAGCTCGCCTTCACGGCCGAGGTCGACATCCGTCCCAAGTTCGAGGTCTCCGACTACAAGGGGATCGAGGTGACCGTCGACAACGCCGAGGTCACCGAGGAGCAGATCGACGAGCAGCTCGGCTTCCTGCGCGAGCGCTTCTCGACCCTGGTCGGCGCCGAGCGCCCGGTGGAGGACGGCGACCACGTCTCCATCGACCTGTCCGCCGCCATCGACGGTGAGAAGCTCGAAGACGTCGCCGTCAGCGGCTACTCCTACGAGGTCGGCACCAACACCATGCTGGAGGGCCTCGACGAGACCCTGCGCGGCCTGGAGTCCGGCGCCGAGGCGACCTTCACCACCACCCTGGTGGGCGGCGAGCACGAGGGCAAGGAGGCGGACGTCACCGTCACCGTGCACAGCGTGAAGGTCAAGGAGCTGCCCGAGCTGGACGACGAGTTCGCCCAGCTGGCCAGCGAGTTCGACACCATCGCCGAGCTGCGCGAGGACGTGCGCAAGCGCATGACCGAGGTGCGCCGCCTCCAGCAGCTCTCCTCCGCCCGTGACAAGGCCCTGGAGAAGCTGATCGAGTCGATCGAGCTGCCGCTGCCCGACGCGGTCGTCGACGAGGAGATCCAGCGCCGCCGCGAGAGCCTGGAGCAGCAGCTCGCGCAGAGCGGCCTCACCAAGGAGGCCTACCTCGAATCGCAGGAGAAGACCGAGGAGGAGTTCGAGGAGGAGCTGACCACCGGCGCCCGCTCCGCGGTCAAGGCCGGGTTCATCCTCGACCAGCTGGCCATCCAGGAGGACCTGAGCGCCGACCAGGGCGAGCTCAGCCAGTACGTCTTCGAGCAGGCCCAGCGCATGGGCGTCAGCCCGGACCAGCTGGCCCAGCACCTGGTGCAGTCCAACCAGATCCGCGTCGCCTTCACCGAGGTCGTCCGCGGCAAGGCCATGGACCTGGTGCTGTCCTCCGCGAAGGTCACCGACGAGGACGGCAACGTCGTCGAGCAGGAGACCGAAGAGGAGAAGGCGGCCAAGGCCGCCGCCGAGGCCGCGGCCGCCGCGGTCGAGGGCCTTGAGGTCCTGGAGGACGCCGGGGAGGCCACCGAGGCCGAGGAGACCGTCGAGGTCACCGAGGTCGAGGCCGACGCCGACACCAAGGCCGACGAGGCCAAGTAGTCGCGCAGCTTCGAGCTGAGCGTTCGCGGGCCCCGCACGACCCTTCCCGGGTCGGGCGGGGCCCGTCGCTTTCTCCCGGCCGGTCCCGTCCTCCCCGGCGGGCCCCGCCGGTCCCAGGGGCCCCGGCCGTTCCCGGATGCGGTCGGAACGCCCGTTATTCCCACTCCCGACCGCCTTCTTGTTCGCCGTCGGGAGAACCGGGCCTGCCGGGCTTGCGTCACCCTGCGCTCAAAGCGAACAGGCACGGTATCCGTGCAACCCCGGTGTCGGTCGGCGTTAGTGTCGCTGTATCGCAACCGTTTCGATTCCGGAGCAGGTGACGAGAGTGCCGCCGATCTTTGATGAGTCCTCGCGATTCGACGCTCGTACGTCGGAGACGCAGTTTTCCCCTTTTCTTGAGCAGACGCCTCAGCGCCTGTTGCGCCAGCGAATCGTTTTCCTCGGCCAGCAGGTCGACGACGAGATCGCCAACCGCCTGGTGGGCGAACTCCTGCTGCTGTCCGCAGAGGACCGCCAGCGGGACATCACCCTGTACATCAACTCGCCCGGCGGTTCCGTGACCGCGGGCATGGCGATCTACGACGTGATGCAGTACATCCCCAACGACGTCCGCACCGTGGGCATCGGCATGGCCGCCTCGATGGGCCAGATGCTCCTGTGCGCCGGTGCGCCCGGCAAGCGCTACGCGCTGCCGCACACCCGCGTCATGATGCACCAGCCGTCCGGTGGCATCGGGGGCACCGCCTCCGACATCCGCATCCTCGCGGACCAGCTGCTGTACGTGAAGAAGATGTTCATCGAGAAGATCTCCGAGCACACCGGTCAGACGGTCGAGCAGATCGAGAAGGACGCCGACCGCGACCGCTGGTTCACCGCGCAGGAGGCCAAGGAGTACGGCTTCATCGACGAGGTCCTGGAGGGCACGCTCGACGTGGTCGGGGCCGCAGGCAGCGCGTGATCGGAACCGTCGGGCCCGGAGCACCGGGGCCGGTACGGTGACCCCGCCCGACCCGGCGGTGCCGGGATCGGCGTAGTGCGTGGAAGCGTGGAAGGCGTGAAATGACCGAGTTCAACCCCTTTATCGGCGGCACGGCCCCGATGTCTCCCCAGGGCCGCTACGTCCTGCCGTCCTACGTGGAGCGGACGTCCTACGGCGTCAAGGAGATGAATCCGTACAACAAGCTCTTCGAAGAGCGGATCATCTTCGTCGGCGTGCAGATCGACGACACGTCGGCCAACGACCTGATGGCGCAGCTCATCACGCTGGAGCAGCTCGACTCCGAGCGGGACATCCAGATGTACATCAACTCCCCGGGCGGGTCGTTCACGTCGCTCATGGCGATCTACGACACCATGCAGTTCGTCCGCCCGGACATCCAGACGGTGTGCATCGGCCAGGCCGCCTCCGCCGCGGCGATCCTGCTGGCCGGCGGGACCAAGGGCAAGCGGGGCGCGCTGCCCAACGCCCGCATCCTGATCCACCAGCCCGCCACCGAGGGCATGCACGGCCAGGCCAGCGACATCGAGATCCAGGCCAACGAGATCACCCGGATCCGCACCCAGCTGGAGACCACCCTGGCGCGGCACACGGGCCGTACGCCCGAGCAGGTGTCCAAGGACATCGAGCGCGACAAGATCCTGACGGCCGAGGAGGCCAAGGAGTACGGCATCATCGACTTCGTGCTCCCGTACCGCAAGGCCTCTCTGAACAAGTAGAGCCCGCGGGCACAGGTCGAGAAAGCGTCGACCGGACCGGCCGCCAACCCGCCCGGAAGGGCCCGGTGGTGAAGCCGGTCCGGTTTTTCGCTTAGTCTGGCGAAAGAGCGACACACGGATCGCCCGTCCGTGAACGGACGGGTGCGGGGTATCGGACCCCGCACCGCCGCCTCACGCGGCATCGGCGGCCTTAGTTTCGAGGAGTGGCTGGGTGGCACGCATCGGCGACGGCGGGGACCTGCTGAAGTGCTCGTTCTGCGGCAAGAGCCAGAAGCAGGTGAAGAAGCTCATCGCCGGCCCCGGCGTCTACATCTGCGATGAGTGCATCGACCTCTGCAACGAGATCATCGAGGAGGAGCTCGCCGACTCCACCGAGCTCTCCTGGGATGCGTTGCCCAAGCCGCGGGAGATCTACGAGTTCCTGGACTCGTATGTGATCGGGCAGGAGCAGGCGAAGAAGGCGTTGTCGGTGGCGGTCTACAACCACTACAAGCGGGTGCGCTCGGAGGGGGAGCGCCCGGGTGGTGAGGATGTGGAGATCGCGAAGTCGAACATCCTGCTGCTGGGTCCGACGGGGTCGGGCAAGACGTTGTTGGCGCAGACGTTGGCGCGGATTTTGAACGTGCCCTTCGCGATCGCGGATGCGACGGCGCTGACCGAGGCGGGGTATGTCGGTGAGGATGTGGAGAACATCCTGTTGAAGTTGATCCAGGCGGCCGATTACGACGTGAAGAAGGCCGAGACGGGGATCATCTACATCGACGAGGTGGACAAGGTCGCCCGGAAGAGTGAGAACCCCTCGATCACGCGGGATGTGTCGGGTGAGGGGGTGCAGCAGGCGTTGTTGAAGATCTTGGAGGGGACGACGGCGAGTGTGCCTCCTCAAGGGGGGCGTAAGCACCCGCATCAGGAGTTCATCCAGATCGATACGACGAATGTGCTGTTCATCTGTGGTGGGGCGTTTGCGGGGTTGGACAAGATCATCGAGTCGCGGACGGGGCGGCAGGGGATGGGGTTCAACGCGGTGCTGCGCTCGAAGGAGGATCTGGCGGGGGGCGGGTTCGGTGAGGTGATGCCGGAGGATCTGTTGAAGTTCGGGATGATCCCGGAGTTCATCGGGCGGTTGCCGGTGATCACGAGTGTGCATGATCTGGATCGGGAGGCGCTGATCCGGATTTTGACGGAGCCGCGTAATGCGTTGGTGAAGCAGTATCAGCGGTTGTTCGAGTTGGACGGTGTGGGGTTGGAGTTCACGCCGGACGCGTTGGAGGCGATCGCGGAGCAGGGGATCATTCGGGGGACGGGTGCGCGTGGGTTGCGGGCGATCATCGAGGAGGTGTTGTTGTCGGTGATGTACGAGGTGCCGTCGCGTGAGGATGTGGGTCGGGTGATCATTTCGCGGGAGACGGTGATCGACAACGTGAATCCGACGATCGTGCCGCGGGCCCAGGTGGAGCCGACCCGCCGCGAGAAGTCCGCCTGACCGGCCGCTCGAACTCGAACAGTACGCGCCGAGAAGCACAAAGGGATGGTGCCCTCCCCGGGGAGGGCACCATCCCTTTGTGCATCCGTGGTGGGCGGGATCAGTCCTCGTTCTCCAGGACCGC
>NZ_JBJJBV010000211.1:0-11864 GCF_045446735.1 Nocardiopsis protaetiae | reverse complement strand
CAACTGGGAGAGGCCAATGTGGCGGTGTCCCTCGGAGGCGTCCACGCGTTGGCCCACCTGGCCGACGACGCACCGACGCCCGGCCTACGACAGATGTGCGTGGATGTCCTGTGCGCATATTTGAGAATCCCGAAGCCCGAAACACCATCGATGCTCACCGAGCGGACGGAGGAGATGCTCGGAGCCTATCAGGAGAGGACGGCCACATATGAATCCATGAGGGAGGTGCGCACGACCATCGCGCACATCGTATCCCGAAGGTTGAGAGCGGAATCGCCTTGGTCGGAATGCCGCTTCGACTTCCTCAACGCATATTTCGACGGCGACGTCGATTTCAGCGGAATAAAATTCGCCAGAGGAGGAAATTTCTCCGGGGCCGAGTTCCGCGGGAAGGCCGACTTCTCAAAGTCCGAGTTCTCGGAAAAAATCGACTTCAAAGGTGCGAAATTTTACGGGCCGACTCACTTCGAAGAGAGCTCGCATCGGGGAGACCTGGATCTGGAGGGAACCACATTCCACGGAACGGCGTCCTTCAGAGGAGCATCCTTCGAAGGTTCCGCCAGCTTCAGGTCGGCTCGGTTCTTGGGATCCTCGAATTTCTCCAAGTCGACATTCTCCAGGGTGGCCAATTTTTCGGGGATCAGATGCGGGAAGCGCATCGAGTTCAAAGGGGTCGAGTTCTCGGACAAGGCGGATTTCACGAACTCGGCCTTCAAGCGCGATGCCGACATGAGCGGATGCGCTTTCATGGGAGAAACGAATTTCATGAACGCCTCCTTCGGAAGGGATACGTACTTCCAGAATTCAGATTTCCTATCGAACGTGGACCTGAGGAACATGAACTTCATGGGTCACACCGTGTTCGACGACGCCCGGTTCGGAGCCAAGGCGCATTTCTCAGGTTCCCACTTTAAGAGCTCATCATCGTTTCTCCGATCTCGTTTCACGGAGGGCCACTTCAGGACCGTCTCGTTCGGGGGCCGAGCCGCTTTCGCCTCCTCCAGGTTCACCGGCGAAACAAGCTTCACGGGTTCGATTTTTCACTCGGGGGCGGATTTCGTCGGTGACGATCCTCCCGGAACCGAGGCCGGGGGAAGCTGCCCCAAAGGTCTGGTGAACGAAAGGGGGGAATCCGCTGCAGGTGTCCTGCTGCCCGGCCGGTGGACCCTCTAGCGCCACGACCGCGCTGGTCCGGTGAGGCCCGTCCGAGATTCGCCGTTCACGTGAGCTGCGAAGGGAGGGAGCGACCCGCTCGTACCCGAACGGCAACCGGACATTTGACCGGTTGGCAGGGGCACTGACGTACTGGTGAGGTCGGTTGACCGGTGCCACCGTTGAGGGACATCGAGAACGGAGGGCATGACATGTTTGATTCCACGTTGCGGGACGACAAATACGTTTTCGCGATGGCCAGGAGATATTCGCTGGCCACGGGGGCCACAGCCGCCTCCTGGCGTGGGGCCATCGTGCTGGCGTCGCTGATCACACTTATAGGGGACGCACCCGGTTCCTGGCCGCTCATCTCGGCCCACCTCCTCGTTCCCCTGGTCGGAGTGGTCCTCGCGTGGGCGCACACCCAGGAGGATTTCCTGGAGAGGGTCGCCCTCTCCTCTCCGTGGCGGACTCTCGGACTCTCTTTCGTCGCCGACCATCTCCTGTTCATCGCCAGCCGACCACGGGTGAACCTGGCCGGCACCATGGAGTACCTGGGTCTTCTCAGCATGGCCCTCCTCCTGGGAGGCCTGTACCGCGTTCCCTTCTCAGAGGGTGCCTGGCTGGTCGGCGTGGCACTGACCGTCGCCTTCGGCTGGTCGGTCGGCAGAGGCGTCATGCTGGACTCCAGTTGGTACAACGACAAAAGTGCCCCGTCGGACGCGGTCAGGGCGCTGCGCGTCGTCTTCCCGCCGCTGCTCTCACTCGCCTGTCTCATCGCCTTCCTTCTCCTACCGGTGGCGACGGGTTCATTCGCACCCGGATTCGAACTCCCGGTGGTCCTGATCTCGCTGGTTCCGCTCACCCTCTATCCGGCCGCGATCAACCACGAGAACGCCCTGAAGGCGGCCCGGGTCTCCAGGTCCATCGCGCTGACGGATGACCGGATCCTGGGCAGCCAGCGGATCCATGGACTGGTGAAGAATCCCTTCCGGCTCCTCCAGCGAGAGATCAACCCGGTACTTCCTGAACTGGGATTCCATGTGAAGTACTATTTTCAGAGCCTGGAATACTTCATCAACGACGCTAAGAATGCCATCGAGGAAGGGCCCGAATCCTACCGTGGTTCACTGGACGAGATCTACTCGCGGATCAGCGACCTGCTCGCACCGTCGGAGCGACCGAAGGTCGCCTTCGCCAAGGGGGAAGGGGTGGATCACATCGAGGGCAACGACTATGATCTGGTTCGCACCGCTCTTCATGATCTGGTGACGAACTCCATCAAGGCCGACGCAACCCATGTACAGGTCATGGCGAAAAGGTACGGGGACCCGGCCTACCTGGAGATATCCGTCTCCGACGACGCGGATGGGGAGGTCGTCCTCTCCCCCGGTTCATCTTTGGACAACCTGAGAAGAATCCTCATCGAGCTCGGGGCCGGAGACCTGCGCCTGGAGAAAAGCGAAGACGGAACCAAAACGGTGACCGCGTCCTGGGCATCGAACCCACCGAAGTGACCGAGGTGAAAGATCAACACCATGAAGAAGACCGGGATCGTCGTATGCGATGACCACAGCATATGGAGCTCGCAATGGCGGAGGGTGCTGGACGAGAGACGCCCGAACCGGTACGAGGTCACAACGGTGAACTCTCCGAGGGAGATGGAGAAGACCCTGGAAGAGAACACGAGCGTGAGCATTGTTGTGCTCGATGTCGACTTCGCCCGCGCGGTGCCCGAAACCGGCCTTTTCGGTCTGGAGGCGGTGGAACGGCAGCGACGACGCAGGGACGGTAACGATCTCCACTGCATCATGATGACCTTGGAGGAAGAGGACAACAGAAAGCTCTTCCTGCACACGGCGTTCCAGTGCTTCCACCCGGCCCCCGTGGACCTCATCTACAAGAACGACGAACTCGACGATATCGCGGTCTCGACCTTGGACCTCCTGGCGGCGGGCGGGCGGCCGGGACCCAGGAGGTACGCCGAGTTCGTACCGCGCGCCCGACAAGATACCCTCATGTACCACCTGATCGGGGGACCCAAGCCGCGGGGAAAGAAGAACCACGTGTTCCCCGTCCGGTACACGCTGTGGAAAACACTCAGCGAAATGGACGACAACGAAAAAGAGATATCGGGCATGAACCTTCTACGCGAGGCGACCGGTCTCAACCGCAACTCGATCTACGCGCACCTGGAACACGCCTTCAGCGTGGCCTCCGAAATCGTACCGACCATGCGGTTCGGGCCGAAATCCGTTTCAAGTCACGGCTTCAAGGAGAGGAACGAGCAGATCGCACCGCTTCGAGGATTCGCGGGCGCCAACCGTCTGTTCTTCCAGGCTCCCGAGCTGGACCGGATCGTGATCGAACGTCTCATGGACTGACCGAATCGGTCGGTGTCGGGCAGGCGGGATCGTTATCGCGCCGGCCTAGGATGCGGCGCATGGCGGTTCCCCGGCCCACCAGGGCGCTCAACGAGGGTGTGCGCAAGAGCATGCGCGCGAACAAGGGCCGCGACACCGGCCCCGAACTGGCCGTGCGGCGGCTGGTGCACGCCGCCGGGCTGCGCTACCGGGTCTCGGCCCGGCCGCTGCCCGCCCTGCGCCGCACCGCCGACCTGGTGTTCACCCGCCGCCGGGTCGCGGTGTTCGTCGACGGCTGCTTCTGGCACGGCTGCCCCGAGCACCACACCACGGCGCGCACCAACGCCGCCTACTGGGCCGAGAAGGTGCGCGCCAACCGCGAGCGCGACGCCGACACCGACCGGCGCCTAGGCGAGGCCGGGTGGACCGTGCTGCGCTTCTGGGAGCACGAGGAACCCGCCGCCGTGGCCGAACGGGTCGTCGCGGCGGTGCGGGAGAGGAGGGAGGGACCCGGGAGGTGACCGGATCCGGCCACGCCCCCCGGGAGAAAGATCAGTTCTCGGAGTCGGCGGAGCGCCGCGGCCGGATCGGCGAACGCCCGGCGAGGCCGCGCACGCGGTCACCGATCCGCCGCAGCACCGACCTCACCGGCCCCGGTCCGGTTTCGGGGGAAACCTCCAGGTCGGGGGCCTCCTCGGCGGCCGCCGAGACCTCGGCCGCCCGGTCGCGCAGCCGGTCGCGGACCTGGTCGGGGGTGTAGGCGCGGCGCTGCCGCTCCGCGCGGGCGATCGCCACGCCCGTGGCCGCCACGCCCACGAAAGCGGCCGCTCCGAGTACTTTCCACCATCGCATGTGCCTAGGCTAGCGGTGTGGCCGATAGCGAGATCTCTTTGGACCGGGCGCTGGAGCTGAGCCGCACCGGCGACGTGTGGGTGTTCCGCGGCACGAGCGCCGCCGACCGCGCCATCCAGCTCACCACCAACAGCCCCGTCAACCACGTGGGCATGGCGGTGGTCATCGAGGACCTGCCCCCGCTGATGTGGCACGCCGAACTGGGCCGCTCCCTGCCCGACATGTGGACCGGCAAGCACCAGCGGGGTGTGCAGCTGCACGACCTGCGCGACGCGGTGCTGGTGTGGGGGCGCAAGTACGGCCAGCGCGGCTGGCTGCGCCAGATCACCCCCGAGGTGAGCCGGGAGGCCGAGGACGCCGTGCTCAAGGCGATCGCGCGCCTGGACGGCACCCCCTTCCCGTCGACCGCGCAGATGGCCGGGCGGTGGGCGCGCGGGCGCCTGCCGCTGCGCCGTCCCGCCTTCCTGCGCCGGGGCGGGGACGCCGAGCAGGCCGAACGCGCCCTGGAGTCGGCCTACTGCGCCGAGGTCATCGCGCTGACCTACGAGGCGATGGGGCTGCTGCCCGCCGGGCGCCGCCCCGGATACTACGACCCGGGGCGGTTCTGGAGCGGGGACCGCCTCAAGCTGGAGGGCGGGCACTCCCTGGGCGGGGAGATCGCCGTGACCCTGCCATCGCCGTGACCCTGCCCCCGCCGCCCGAAGAGCCCGGGGAGTAGGCGCTCAGGTCCGCGGCGGCGCCGCGGTGCTGCCGCGCACGACCAGGTCGGTGGCCAGGTCCAGGCGCAGGTTGGCCGGGCGCCCCCCGCGGGCCAGCACCAGCGCCATGCGGGTGGCCTCCTCGGCCATCTCGGTCAGGGGCTGGCGGACCGTGGTCAGCGGCGGCCCCACCCACCGGGCCACCGGCAGGTCGTCGTAGCCCACGACGCTGAGGTCCTCGGGGATGCGCACCCCCAGTTCGCGGGCGGCCTCGTACAGCCCCATGGCCTGGAGGTCGCTGCCGGCGAACACGGCGGTGGGCGGGTCGTCCAGGGCCAGCAGCTCCCGGCCGCGGTCGCGGCCGCTCTCCACGTGGAAGTCCCCGTGCCGGATCAGCCCGGGGTCCACGGGGATCCCGGCGGCGTCCAGCGCCGAGGTGTACCCGTCGATGCGGGCCTTGCTGCACAGCACCTCGCGCGGCCCGCCGATGACGGCGATGCGCCGGTGCCCCAGGTCGATGAGGTGGCGGGTGGCGGCCAGCCCGCCGCTCCAGTTGGCCGAGCCCACCGCGGGCATGTCGGGCCCGGGGTCCCCGGCGGGGTCGACGACGACGAAGGGGATGCCGCGCGCCGACAGCCGGGTGCGCTGTTCGGCGGCCAGGTCGGAGAAGACCAGGACGACGGCGGTGGGGCGGCGGGCCAGGACGGCGTCGACCCAGTCGTCGCGCGGGGTCTGCCCGCCGGACTCGGTGAGCACGACGCTCAGCCCCTCCTCGCGGGCGATGTTCTCCACCCCGCGCACCACCTCGATGGCCCAGGCGCTGTCGAGTTCGTGGAACACCAGGTCGATGAGGGCGGAGCGGCCTCCCCCGGGGCCGCGGCGGCGCCGGTACCCGTGGGTGCGGATGAGCTCCTCCACGCGGGCCCGGGTGTCCTCGGCGACGTCGGCGCGGCCGTTGAGGACCTTGGAGACGGTCGGGACGGAGACCCCTGCGGCCTCCGCAATTTTCGCGATGGTCACCGGGCCGGTGATCGCGCCGTCGGGGGCTTCCTGGTTCGGCTGTGTACTCACGCCGCCCGATACTACGCGGCCAGACGCCGTTCGGCACCGTCGGCCGCGATCCGCGGGTGATCGGGGCCACAACGGATATTGACGTGGTTCACGCCGCGTCGTACATTCGGGCACCACAAGTTTCGGAATAAATTCCGAAAGTTTCGATCAAGGGATACGCGATGACCACCCCCCGAGTCGGCACGGCCGCCGCACTGGCCGCGCTCACCCTGCTCACCGCGACCGCCTGCGGTGGCGGCTCCTCCTCAGGCTCCGATGAGATGCACGTGTGGATGTACCAGGACACCCTCGTCGTCGTGCAGGAGGGCGCCGTCGAACGCTTCAACGCCGACCAGGGCGAGGACGGCGCCCAGGCGGTCATCGACCAGGTGCCCGGCGACAACTACGTCGAGCGCCTGCGCACCGCCATGGGCTCCGGCCAGAAGCCCGACGTGTTCTTCAACTGGGGCTCGGGCAGCATCGCCCCCTACGCCGAACAGGGCCTGCTCGAACCCCTCGACGACCTCCTCGCCGAGGACCCCGGGTTCGCCGCCTCCTTCCTGCCCTCCGTCCTGGAGTCGGGCAAGGTCGACGGCGTCCAGTACGGCATCCCCCTGCGCGGCACCCAGCCCGTCGTCCTCTTCTACAACCAGGCCGTCTTCGACGAGGTCGGCGTCGAGCCCCCGCAGACCTGGGACGACGTCCTGACCCTGGTCGACGAGTTCACCGAGGCCGACGTCACCCCCTTCGCCCTGGCCGGCGCCGACCCCTGGACCGAGCAGATGTGGCTCCAGTACCTGGTGGACCGCATCGGCGGCCCCGAGGTGTTCGCCCGCATCGCCGAGGGCGACTCCGAGGGCTGGCGCGACCCGGCCGTCCTGGAGGCCGCCGAGACGGTCGCGGACCTGGTCGACCGCGGCGCCTTCGGCGACTCCTACGCCTCGGTCAGCTACACCGAGGGCGGCGCCTCCACCCTGCTCTCCGAGGGCCGCGCCGCCATGCACCTCATGGGGTCGTGGGAGTACTCCACCCACCTGGACCAGGCCCGCGAGTTCGCCGAGAACGACCTGGGCTACGTCACCTTCCCGCCCATCCCGGGCGGCGCGGGCGACCCCGCCAACATCGTCGGCAACCCCACCAACTACTTCTCCGTCACCGCCGACAGCCCCCACCTGGAGCACGCCCTGGAGTTCCTCAAGTACACCTCCCAGGACGAGTACGTCGCCGACATGGTCGCCAACGGCGAGGTGCCCACCACCTCCAACGCCGAGGACGTCCTGGCCGACAGCCCCAACCCCGAGTTCGCGGTCTTCCAGTACGAGCTGGTCCGCGACGCCCCCCACTTCCAGCTGTCCTGGGACCAGGCGCTGACCCCCGAGATCGCCACCCCGATGGTCACCGAGATCGAGGCGCTGTTCAACGGGCAGCGCACCCCGCAGGAGTTCGTCGACGCCCTGGCCGCCCTGTGAGCGCGGACGTCCAGGGCCGGGCCGCCCCCCGCACCGGGCGGCCCGGCCCCCTGTGGGCCCTGCCGGGGGTGGCGTTCTTCGCGGTGTTCGCCGTCCTGCCCATGCTGCTGGTGGCGTACCTGTCCTTCACCCACTGGGGCGGGCTGGGCGACCCCGTCTTCGCCGGACTCGACAACTGGACCCGGCTCGCGAACGACCCGCTCATGCACCGCGCCGTGGGCCTGAGCCTGCTGCTGACCGTCGCCAGCTGGGCCATCCAGACGCCCATCAGCCTGCTCCTGGGCGTGTGGTCGGCCGGGCGCCAGCGCGGCCGCGCCGTGCTGTCCGCGGTCTTCTTCCTGCCGCTGCTGCTGTCCTCGGCGGCGGTGGCCATCATCTGGCGGGCCCTGCTCGACCCCAACTTCGGGCCGCCGGCCTGGATCGGGCCGGCCCTGGGCCTGGGCACCCTGGACCCGCTGGGCCGGGGCGGCAGCGCGTTCTGGGTGATCGTGTTCGTCGCCGCCTGGCAGTTCATCCCGCTGCACATGCTGCTCTACCAGGGCGGGGCCCGGCAGATCCCGGCCACCCTGTACCAGGCGGCGCGCATCGACGGGGCCGGGCGGCTGGGCATGTTCTGGCACGTCACCCTGCCCCAGCTGCGCAACACCGTCACCACCTCCTCGGTGCTGATGGTCGTCGGCTCCCTCACCTACTTCGACACGGTGCTCATCATGACCGACGGCGGCCCGGGCACCGACACCACCATCGTCCCGTACCTGATGTTCCGGGCGGGCTTTCGCAGCTGGGAGCTGGGCTACGCGAGCGCGATCGCGTTCACCCTGGTCATCGTCGCCACCCTCATCGCCCTGGTGATGGTGCGCCTGACCGGGTTCGGCTCGATGCGCAGCACCAGGGAGGGAATTTGACTTTCCCTCCTCCCGAAAGGGAGGGGAGTCCGATACGCGCCAAGGCGCGCACGACCCTTACGGGCCGACCCTCACGGGCCCGGTTTCCTGTTTCGTCGCCGACCGCGGAAGGGAGGACCCTTGCCGTCTCACACCGGCTCCCGCCCCTACTGTGCAGGCTTCGCCGTTATCGCACAGCGGGGGCCCGGCCTACCCCGAGGCTTCGTCTCGGAGCACGGCACGTCCTGCCGCCTTGATGTTCTTCGCCGCGTTCAGCTCACGGTCGTGCCGTGTGCGGCAGTGCGGGCACGTCCAGAACCGGGTGCCCAGAGAGAGATGCTTCAGGAGGTGCCCGCAGTCCGAGCACGTCTTGGACGAGGGGAACCACCGGTCGATCACCACCAGGGTGCGACCGTACCGGGCGGCCTTGTACTCCAACTGGCGACGGAACTCACCCCAAGCGGCATCCAGCACCGCCCGGTTGAGGCCCGCCTTCTGCCGCACCCGCCTGCCGGGCGCCTGGAGGGTGCCGCGCGCGGAGGCGGACATACCCCGCACATCGAGGTCCTCGATCACGATCACATCGTGCTCGCGCACCAGGTGGGTGGTGGTCTTGTGCAGGAAGTCGGCGCGGGCGTGGCGGACCTTGCGGTGCGCGGCGGCGACCTTGCGCCTGGCCTTGCGCCGGTTGTTGGACCCACGCGCCTTGCGGGCCATCCGCCGCTGGTAGCGGGCCAGGTTGCGGGCTTTGCGGGCCAGGTGGCGGGGGTTGGCGATCCTCTCCCCGGTGGACAGGGTCGCAAAGTCCTTCACACCCAGGTCGATGCCGACCTCGGCCCCGGACACGGGTGCGGGCGGCGGGTCATCGGTGTCCACGGTGAAGGTGACGTACCAGCGGCCGTCCGGCTCCCGCGAGACGACCACCATGGTCGGGTCCAGGGCTGCGAGGTCGACGTCCGTCCACGACCACGCCACCCGCAGCGGGACCTGGTGTTTGGCCAGGAACAGTTCGCCGTTCCTGATACGGAACGCCGATCGGGTGTAGTGCGCCGACTGGCGGCCGGTCCGGGTCTTGAACCGGGGGTAGCGGGCGCGTTGGGCGAAGAAATTGGAGAACGCGGTGTGCTGGTGGCGCAGGGTCTGCTGGAGCGGCACCGAGGACACCTCGGACAGGAACGCCAACTCCTGGGTCTTCTTCCACCCGGTCAGCGCGGCGTCGGTCTGCTTGTAGGTGGTCGTCTCACCGCGCCGGTGGTAAGCAGTGTGGCGCTCGGCCAGGGTCTTGTTCCACACCAGGCGCACACACCCGAACGTGCGGCCCAACTGGGCCGCTTGTTCGGTGTCCGGGTAGGCCCGGACCTTGTACGCCGTCCGCATGCGAAAGAATTTACACCGAGGAGAGGCGTGAGTAAGGCAAAATTGGAAAGTGCGGGCGGGCTGTCCCGGATTCCTCCCCGTCGTGAACGACGGGGCATCCTACGGAAAACTTCAGTGGAGGAACACCGCACCGCGGCGGCGCCGCGGCCGCCCCGGCCGGCCCGGATCCGGTACCGGGGCGTGGGCGAGCGCCCCAACGTCCTGGGCGGGCTGGGCGCCCTGGTCTGGCTGGTCGTGGTGGCGCTGCCGCTGTACGCCCTGCTCATCGCCACCGTCCAGCGCGGCGAGAACTACGTGCCCGAGGGCCCGCTGGCCCCGCCCTCGGACCCCACCCTGAACAACTACGCCACCGCCGTCGACAAGGGCCTGCTCGGGTTCGTGGGCAACACCGCCCTGGTCACCGTGGCCGTGGTCGCCCTGGTCGTGGTGCTGTCGGCCACCACCTCGTACGCGGTCGTGCGCTCGCGCACCCGGATCACCGACGCGACGTTCCGGGTGTTCCTGCTGGGCCTGGCCATCCCCGCGCAGGCCGTCATCATCCCCGTGTACATCATCATCGTCCGCATGGAGCTGTACGACACCCTCACCGCGATCGTGCTGCCCACCGCCGCCTTCGCCCTGCCGGTGTGCGTGCTGATCCTGGTCGGGTCCATGCGCGACATCTCCGAGGAGCTGTACGAGGCGATGGCCCTGGACGGCGCCGGGTCGGTGCGCACCTTCCTACAGCTGGTCGTGCCCATGTCCCGCTCGGGGCTGAGCACCGTCGCCGTCTACTCCGCGCTCCAGGCCTGGAACGGGTTCCTCTTCCCGCTCATCCTCACCCAGTCCGCCGACCGGCGGGTCATCACCATGGGCCTGTACGAGTTCCAGGGCGAGTACCGGGTGGATGTGCCGGGTCTGCTCACCGCCGTCGTGCTCTCCACCGTCCCGCTGTTCATCGTCTACCTGGTGGCGCGCCGCTCCCTGGCGGACGGCCTGATGGGGGTGGGCGGCAAGTAACACACGGGTTTCGGATCCCCAGAGCCCGGGCAGGCGGCTGGTTGTACCGGGCGGGCCCGAGACCGAGTGAACCGAACGGCTCCCCCGTCCGTGGTCCTTCATAGACACGGCCCGAGGGGATGCGGATGAACGACGACGCGCTGGACGAGGCGCTGGACGAGGCCGCCGAGGCGGAACTGGCGACCCGGTGGGGGCCGTTCCGCCTGGTGGCCTTCCGTGATCCGGTCGACGCGCAGGAGCACCTGGCGCTGGTGCACGGCGAGGTCCGCGACCACGACGAGGTCCCCCTGCGGGTCCACTCCGAGTGTGTGACCGGGGACGTGTTCGGGGCGCTGCGCTGCGAGTGCGGCGACCAGCTGGCGTCCGCCGTCGGGGTGATCACCGCCGCCGAACGCGGTGTGGTGGTGTACCTGCGCGGGCACGAGGGGCGCGGCATCGGCCTGCTCGACAAGGTCCGCACCCTGGCCCTACAGGACGCCGACGGGCTGGACACCATCGACTCGGCCACCGCCCTGGGCCTGCCGGTGGACGTGCGCGACTACGGTCCGGCCGCCCGGGTGCTGCGCCACCTGGGCGTGCGATCGGTGCGGCTGCTGTCCAACAACCCCGACAAGGCCCGCGCCCTCGAAGAACACGGGGTCAAGGTGGCCGTGCGCGAGCGGCTGCTCGCCCCGGTACGGCCGGAGAACCTGCCCTACCTGGTGGCCAAGCGCGACCGGCTGGGGCACGACCTGCCCGCCCCGGAGCTGCCCGATGCCTGAACGCGCCGCCGCCACCGCGCCCGCCCGGGTCGTCCGGCCCCGCCCGCCGGGCCCGCCCCCGCACCCGCCCCTGCGCGGGATCCGGCGCCCGGCCCGGCGCTCGCTGCACCGTGCGCTCGCCGGTGCGGCGGCGGGGCAGCTCGCGGTGCTGGCGGTGCTGGCCGCCGCGGCCGGGCTGGGCCCGACCGGGTGGGCGGTCGCGGCCGCCGTCGCCGGGGCCGGGGCGGCGCTGGTGGCCCGGGCGGCCGCCCGGGCCCGG
>NZ_JBJJBV010000210.1:0-12058 GCF_045446735.1 Nocardiopsis protaetiae | reverse complement strand
GGGCGGGTCAGTCGCCGCCGCCCCCGCCGCCGCTGTCTCCTCCGCCACCGGAGTCCCCGCCGCCCCAGCCACCGCCGGAGTCGCTTCCGCCCCAGCCGCCACCGGAGGAGTCACCGCCGCCGAACAGGCCGCCCCAGAACCCGCCGCCCGTGGATCCCGAGGAGGCGGGAGGGCTCTGGGAGTCCTGGGACCCGTGGGCTCCCTGGGGACCCGAGGGCGCGGCGCCGGGGTCGCCCGGTCGGCCGTCCGCGGGCGGGGCATCGTGGGACCCCTGGAAAGGCGCGGCGTCCGGGCCGCCGGTCCGGCCGTAGGCGTGCGGGGCGCCGTAGGAGCCCTGGGAGGGCGCGGCGCCGGGGTCGCCCGGCTGGCCGTCCGCGGGCGGGGCATCGTGGGACCCCTGGAAAGGCGCTGCGTCCGGGCCGCCTGCCCGGCCGTAGCCGTGCGGGGCGCCGTAGGCGGGGGCCGCGCCGGGGTCGCCCGGCTGCCCATAGGCGTGCGGGGCCTCGGGGGCGCCGCCCGCGGCGGGCCGGTTCCCGTGGTCGTCGTCGCGGTGCCTGGGGTCGTAGTAGCCGTGGTGGTACACGGGCTCGGCGCCCCCGTGGCCACGGTACCCCCCGTACCCGCCGCGGGCCGGGCCCCGGCGGGCGGCGGCGCGGCCGCGCCACAGCGCCAGGACCAGCATCAGCACGGCGACGGAGTACAGCAGCCCGGTGAGCAGGGTCAGGACCAGGCTGATGGCCTGGTACGCCATGAGGGCCTCGGGCATCGAGCCGATGAACACCGCCCAGAGCACCTGGCCCAGACCGGTGAGCAGGGCCCCGGCCAGCAGCAGCACGGCCGCTGTGCGCACCGGCCCGGGTGCGGCTCCGCGACCGGCGCGGGCCAGGGCGATGATCGCGATCACGGCCGGCGGCAGCGCGTAGATCAGCAGGTTCATCAGGACGGGGAAGAGGAGCTGGGTTTGGGGCATGTCGGTCACGTCTCTCTCCTAGCGACCGGGGGTCGGGTGGGGGCCCGGCTGCGGTGCCCGCGTCGCGGCGAGCACCAGGGCCAGGAGGCCGCCGGCGAACACGAAGACGCTCACACCGGACAGCAGCCCCAGCACACTGCTGTAGGCGCCGGGCGACATCGACATGTCCGCCATCATGGCCGGGGCGAGCATCAGGACCGTATGGGACAGGGCGCCCAGGATCCCGGACACCAGGACCAGGATCCCGCCGGTGGCCGCCGCGCCCTTGCGGCCGGGGCCCAGGCCGGAGGCCGCGGCCAGTGCGGCGATGCCCAGCACGACGCGGACGATGTCGAACAGCAGTTGCAGGACGAACGGGACGACGTTCGAGAACTGGATCATCGGGGTCCCTCCGGGGAAGGGGCGGCGTGCGGGGGCCACTGCCCCTGCGGCGCCGCGGCGGGGGTGGGGGTCGGGCCCTGGGGCCCGTCGTTGAACTTGCGGGCGCTCAGCACCGCGACCAGCAGCAGGATCAGGCCGCCCGCCGCCAGCGCGCCGCCGCCGAGGGTGACCGTCTCGAAGAGGCCCGGGCGGACGGGGTAGATGCCGAAGTCGTTCAGGGGGTCGGGCAGCAGGAAGAACTTGAGGTACACCGTCCAGCCGGTCGCGACCAGCCCCGAGAGGATCAGCAGGACGCCGCCCGCGGCGGCCGCGCCCTTGCCGGAGGGGGCGCCGAAGGAGCGGATCAGGGCGATGGCGCCGACCACGATGGGCGGCAGGCAGCCGAACAGGAAGGTGGAGATGAGGCCGATCATGTCCGTGTTCTCTCCGGGTCTCGGGGGCGGTCAGCGGGGGGTGTGCGGGGGACGCGGTCCGGGGTGACCGGGTCCGGGCTGCCGGGGCCCGCCGTATCCGGGGCCGCCGTGCCCCGGCCCGCCCTGCGGTCCCGGCCGCCGCGGACCCGCCTGGGGCGCGCCCTGGTGGGCGCCGTGCGGAGCCCCGTAGGCCGCGTGAGTGGGAGCCCCCGCCGGCACCGCACGCGGACGCGGTCGGCGGCGGGTCGCCGCCAGGGCCACGAGCAGCAGGCCGGCCGCCCAGAAGAAGTCCGCGACCCCCCGGATCACACCGAGCACGATGTTCCCGGTCCGCCCGCCGTTCAGCGCGCTCACCGCCTCGTAGATCGACGCGTTCCCGAACATCAGCACCAGGACCAGCCCGGAGCCCACCAGCAGCAGGCCGCCGCCGATGGAGGTGAGCGCCCGCCTTCCGTGGGGGGCCGTGAACCCGATGACCAGGGCGGCCAGACTCAGGACCAGCGAGAGCAAGGGAAAGACGAGGAAGAGTGGATTGACGCCCACGGGTTTCCTTCCGAAGCGGGGTGGGGGAGCGGTCGCGAGGCCGGGGCGGTGTTCCCCGTGACCTGGTAGACGTCCGATCCACCGCCCTGGTTTCACATGAGGAGGGGTCTCCACTCTGGTGCCCGGACCGGGCATTGCGCCAGGGTGGTGTCGTGCGTAACATCTCATCGAATCGCTTCGACGACGGACGGGACGGCACCGTGCGGATCTCCGATGTGGCCCGGCACGCCGGTGTGTCGCCCAGCACGGTCTCCTATGTCCTGAGCGGGAAACGCTCGATCTCCGAGACCACCCGCCGCCGGGTGCTCGACAGCATCGACGCCCTGGGCTACCGCCCGCACGCGGGCGCCCGCTCCCTGGCCAGCCGCCGCAGCAACGTGCTGGCCCTGGTCGTCCCCCTGCGCGAGGACGTCCACGTCCCCGTCGCGATGCGGTTCGCGGTCTCGGTGGTCACCGCCGCCCGCGCCCACGACCACGACGTCCTCCTGCTCACCCAGGGCGAGGGCCCGGCGGGCCTGCACCGGGTGGCCGGCAGCGCCATGGTGGACGGGGTCGTCGTCATGGACGTGGAGACCGACGACGCCCGCGTCCCCGTGCTGCGCTCCCTGGACCTGCCCTCGGTCCTCATCGGCGTCCCGGCCGACACCGAGGGGCTGGTCTGCGTCGACCTGGACTTCGCGGCGGCGGGCGCCGCCTGCGTGCACCACCTGGCCGACCTGGGGCATCGGAACATCGCCTTCGTCGGCCAGCCCGCGTCGGTGTACGAACGCCGCACCGGGTTCGCCGAGCGCACCCTGGCCGGGTTCGAGGCGGCCGCCCGCGAACGCGGTGTGCGGGCCACCTTCCACCCCTGCGACCCGGCCGGGGCCCGGGAGGTGGCGGCCGGGCTGGTCCGGACCCGGCCGCTGCTCAGCGGCCTCATCGTCCACAACGAGGCCTCGCTCGCCCCGCTGCTGGACGCCTTCGCCGAACACGGCCGGGTGCCGCCGCGGCTCTCGGTGGTGGCCCTGGGGTCGCTGCCGCCGGAGGTGCCGGACCTGACCCGGGTGGAGCTGCCCGCCGAGGAACTGGGCGCCCGCGCGGTGTCCCTGCTGATGGACCGGATAGATGATCCGGATCGGGCCGAGGTCACCCTGCTGGAACCACGGATCATCCCGGGCGCGAGCACGGCCCCACCAAGCGGATAACTTATCCGGGCGCGAGCGCGGACCCGCTGACCGGATAACTTATCCGGATACGAGAACGGCCCCGACAAGCGGATGGCTCATCCGCTTGCGGATCGCCGGGCCGCCGGGTCGATCGCCTGCCGCTCCGCCGCATCCGTTATCGAAGCGCTTCGACTATCAGGTGCACACCCACCCACCGATCGTGACCGCGCCGACCGCGCGGTCCCACCCCCCGACCGGAAGGACGAGACATGTTCAACGAGATCGAGGACGGCGTCGAGTGGCGGGGCGGCCACCAGGTCGTCCGGGTCCGTGCCTGGGGCGCCGACGGCCTGCGCGTCCAGGCCGGGCTGTCCGTCCTGCGCGACGACCTCCCCGGAGCCCTCGACCATCCCCCCGCCACAGCAGCCACTTCTAGCCCCGCAGTCGCATCTGCCACCGCCGTCACCGGCGACGCCACCGCCCCCGCGGCCTCTGCCACCGCATCCGCCACCTCCTCCGCGGGCATGCCACCCGCCTCTGCCTCCACGGACGCAATATCCGCCACCAACGTCACCGGTGACGCCGCCGCCCCTGCTTCCCCTGCTCTCGACGCACCCACCACTGGCACCTCCGCCCCCACCGCCCCCGGCCCGCGGCTGACCCTGGACGGGGACCGGGCGGTGCTGGTCAACGGCGCGATCGCCGCCGAGATCGACGCCGACGGGATGCTCTGCTTCCTGCGCGTCGAGGACGGGACCCCCGCGGAGGAGCTGCTCGCCGAGGAGCGCGCCCACTTCTGGTGGCCGGGCCCGCGTGTCTACTCCTCCACCGGCAACGGCTACTACCGGATCGAGCAGCGGTTCCGGGCCTACGACGGCGAGCGCCTGTACGGCCTGGGCCAGCACACCCACGGCCTGTTCGACCACAAGGGCGCGGTGGTCGACCTGGTGCAGCGCAACGCGGAGGTCACCGTCCCCTTCGTCGTCTCCTCCCGCGGCTACGGCCTGCTGTGGAACAGCCCGGCGATCGGCCGCGTGGAGTTCGCCGCCAACGGCACCCGGTGGGCGGCCGACAGCGCCCGCCAGATCGACTACTGGATCACGGCCTCCCCCGAACCGGCGGCCATCCTGGAACGCTACGCCGACGCCACCGGGCACGCCCCGATGCTGCCGGAGTTCGCCTCGGGGTTCTGGCAGTGCAAGCTGCGCTACCGCACCCAGGAGGAGCTGCTGGAGGTCGCCCGCGGCTACCGCGACCGGGGCCTGCCGCTGTCGGTCATCGTCGCGGACTTCTTCCACTGGACCCACCTGGGCGACTGGCGGTTCGACCCGGCTGAGTGGCCCGACCCCGAGGCGATGGTCAAGGAGCTGCGGGAGATGGGGGTGGAGCTGATGGTGTCCGTGTGGCCGTCGGTGAGCCCGCTCAGCGAGAACTACGCGCCGATGCTGGCGGCCGGCCACCTGGTCGCCACCGAGCAGGGCCCGCCGGTGCACGCCGACTGGGCCGACAAGGGCGTGGACGCCCACGTGCAGGTCTCCTTCTACGACCCCACCAAGCCGGAGGCCCGCGCCTACCTGTGGGAGCGGATCCGCGAGAACTACCACTCCCTCGGCATCCGGGTGTGGTGGCTGGACGCCTGCGAGCCCGAGCTCAAGCCCGGCCACCCCGGCAACCTGCGCTACCACGCGGGCCCGGGGGCCGAGGTCGGCAACCTCTACCCGCGCGAGCACGCCCGCGCCTTCCACGAGGGGATGCTCGCCGCGGGCGAGGACGAGGTCATCACCCTGTGCCGCTCGGCCTGGGCGGGCTCCCAGCGGTACGGGGCGGCCCTGTGGTCGGGGGACATCGCCCCGACCTTCGCGTCCCTGCGCTCCCAGGTCCGCGCCGGGCTGAACGTGGCGATGTCGGGGATCCCCTGGTGGACCACGGACGTCGGCGGTTTCCACGGCGGCGACCACGACGACCCGGAGTACCGGGAGCTGCTGGTGCGGTGGTTCCAGTACGGGGTGTTCTGCCCCCTCCTGCGCCTGCACGGGTACCGGGAGCCCTTCGCGCACGCCCTGTACCCGGAGATGACGGGCGGCCCCAACGAGGTGTGGTCCTACGGCGAGGAGGTGTACGGGCGGCTGCGGGAGCTGCTGCTCCTGCGCGAGCGGCTGCGCCCCTACGTCATGGAGCAGATGCGCGTCGCCCACGAACGCGGGCTGCCGCCGATGCGCCCGCTGTTCGTGGACCACCCCGGCGACCCGCGCGCCTGGGAGGAGGGCGACGCCTTCCTGTTCGGCCCGGACCTGCTGGTCGCCCCGGTCACCGAGTACGGCGCCCGCTCGCGCCGGGTGTACCTGCCGCGGGGCGCGGACTGGACGGACCCGTGGACCGGCGAGACGCACCCGGGCGGTGCGGAGATCGTCCTGGACGCCCCGCTGGACCGGGTCCCGGTGCTGGTCAGGAAGGGTGCCGAGGTGCCGATCGTGGCGTGAGCACCGCCACAGGGGCCGCCCCAGGAATTTCCCCGGGGGGTCCCTGGTTGCACCCGATGCGGGACGGTGCGGTAGCAAGTGTCCCCCGGGCTCCACTCGAAGCCTTCACGGAATACCGCGCCTTCGGGCGGTCTCGGAGCCGTGTTGTGCACCACGCCGTGAGGCGACCGCCGCACCGCCCCGCATGAACGGGGGACGGCCCCGCCGGGTACCACCCGGCGGGGCCGTCGTCGTTCCCGGACCCCGGTAAGCACCCGGGAACGCGTATGGGCGCACGACCCGTTCGGCGCCCGCCGCGGTCGGCGGCACGCCCGGGGACGGCCCACGTTCATGTGCCGACGCGCCCCGCGGCAGGTCCGCCCACGGCGAGCGGCCGGCCCTCCGGGGGCGGTTCACACGCGCCGGTCGGCGCGCACCCCGCGGCAGCGCCCGTCCGAGGTCGGCGGCCGGCCACGCGGCCCCCATGGTCCCGCGCCCGGTCCCGGCGTCGGCCTCAGCGCACGCCCAGCAGGTGCTCCAGGGCGAGCTGGTCCAGCCGCTCGAAGTGGTAGCCGCGCCCGCCGGCCGCGTCCGCGTCGAACTCCTCGGCCAGCAGGTCGGCCAGGCTCTCGCCCGCGCCCAGCGTGGACACCGACAGCTCCGGCACCCGCGACGCCTCCAGGGCCTGCCGCACCTCGGGGTCGGCGCGGAACGCGGCGGCCTTCTCCTTGAGGATCAGGTAGTTGCGCATGCACGCCTCGGCGGACACCCACACCCCGCTCATGTCCTCGGTGCGCGGCGGCTTGAAGTCGAAGTGCAGCGGCCCGGCGTACCCGGCGCTCTCCAGCAGGTCGACCAGGAAGAACGCCTCCTTCACGTCGCCCGCCCCGAACCGCAGGTCCTGGTCGTACTTGACCCCGCGCTGCCCGTTGAGGTCGATGTGGAACAGCTTGCCCGCCCACAGGGCCTGGGCGACCCCGTGCGCGAAGTTCAGCCCGGCCATCTGCTCGTGCCCGACCTCCGGGTTGACCCCCACCATCTCGGGGTGCTCCAGCGAGTTGATGAACGCCAGCGCGTGCCCCACGGTCGGCAGCAGCACGTCGCCGCGCGGCTCGTTGGGCTTGGGCTCGATGGCGAACCGCAGGTCGTAGCCCTGTTCGCGCACGTACCCGCAGAGGATGTCGAACGCCTCGCGCAGCCGGTCCAGCGCGGCGGCGTCGTTCTTGCCCGCCTCGGTCTCGGCGCCGTCCTGGCCGCCCCAGCACACGTAGGTGGTGGCGCCCAGGGACGCCGCCAGGTCGATGTTGCGGACGACCTTGCGGATGGCGTGGCGGCGCACGTCGCGGCTGTTGGAGGTGAACCCGCCGTCGCGGAACACCGGGTGGGTGAACAGGTTGGTGGTGACCATGGGCACGGCCAGCCCGGTCTCGTCCAGGGCGCCCCGGAACCGCTTGAGGATCCCCTCGCGCTCGGCGGCGCCGCTGCCGGGCGGGATCAGGTCGTCGTCGTGGAACGTGATGCCGTACGCGCCCAGCTCCGCCAGCTTGTGCACCGCGTCGACGGGGTCGAGTTCGGGCCGCACGGCGTCGCCGAAGGTGTTGACGCCGCGCCAGCCCACGGTCCACAGCCCGAAGGTGAACCTGTCCTCGGGCGTCGGTCGGTACGCGGTCATGGGAAGCCTCCTGGGGTCGGGAACCCCAGTTTGTCTAGACTCCCAACTAATTGTCAACGGGGTGACCGCGCAACACCGCCACACCCCCTCCGGGCAGCTGCATCCCCTCGGCCGACGCCTTGGACACCAGGTCCACCGCGCCCGCGCCCAGCCCCAGCCGGGCCGGGTCGATCCGCACCGGCCGGTGCCCGTGGTTGGTGAGGAACACCCACGCGCCCCGCGGCCCCACCCGGCGCACCACGTCCAGGCCCTCCTCGGGGAAGGAGCCCTGCCCGGCGGCCTCCGTGATCACCCGGCCCAGCCCCCGGTCGTTGAGGTGCGCGGACACGTACCAGGCCTCACCGGCCCCGTACCGGCGCCGCGTCACCGCGGGCAGCCCGTCCAGCACCCCGCCCGCGTAGGGCGCCACCGTCTCGGCGCCCTCCAGGTGCACGTGTTCGCTCCACAGGGTGACCTCCTCGCGGACCATCCCCACGTCCACCCCGGCCTTCTCGCCCTCGGCCATCGGGTGGAACTCCTCCACCCGCACCCCCAACAGGTCGCGCAGCATGCCGGGGTGGCCGCCGGTGCGCACCGTCCCGGTGGGGTCGGCGACACCGCTCAGGTAGGTGACCACCAGCGTTCCGCCGTACTCGGTGTACCGGGCCAGGCGCTCGGCGCAGCGTTCGGACAGCAGGTACAGGGACGGGACCACCAGCAGCGGAACCCGCGGCAGCTCCCGGTCCGGGCGCACGAAGTCCACCGTGCGCCCCGACCTCCACAGCACCCGGTGCACCTGGCGCACCGCCTCCAGGTAGTCGACCCGGTCCGACGGCAGGGTGGTGGCCTGCATCGCCCACCAGCTCTCCGGGTCCCAGGCGACGGCCGCGTCGGCGACCACGTCCGCCCCGGCCGTCTCGGCGATGCGCCCCAGCACGTCGCCGAGCTCGCACACCTCCCGGAAGATCCGCGAGTCCGGCCCGGCGTGCGGCACCATGCCCGAGTACCACTGCTCGGCGCCGCCCCGCGAGGCCCGCCACTGGAAGAACATCGCCCCCTGCGAGCCCCGGGCCACGTGCGCCAGGCTGTGCCGGGCGATCTCCCCGGGCGCCTTGGGCCGGATGACCCCCTTCTCGTACACCACCCCGGCGGCCTGCTCCATCAGCAGCCACGGGCGGCCGCCCCCGGGCACCCGGTCCGCCCAGGAGCGGGCCAGGTCGCCCGCGAACGCCGTCTGCTCGTCCCCGACCTCCCCCGCCCGGCTCGGGTAGTCGTCCACCGACACCAGGTCCACGTGCTCGGCCCACCGCCACGGGTCCACCGGCACCCAGTCGCCGAACGCCAGATTGGTGGTGACCGGGACGTCCGGGGAGGCCGCCCGCAGCACGTCCCGCTGGTCCAGGAAGTGGTCGAGCATCTCGTCCGACAGGAACCGGCGGAAGTCCAGCACGTGCGCCGGGTTGGCCAGGTACCGGGTGGACCGCGGCGGCAGCACCTCGTCCCAGGAGCCGTACCGCTGGCCCCAGAACTCGGTGGTCCACGCCCGGTTCAGCGCGTCCAGGGTGTCGTGGCGGCGGCGCAGCCAGTCCCGGAACGCGCGGGCGCCGTGCTCGGAGTAGGTCCACGTCCCGTACTCGTTGTGCACGTGCCACATCGCCAGCGCCGGGTGGTGGGCGTAGCGCCCGGCCAGCGCCCGCACGATCCGCACCGACGCCCGCCGGTACTCGGGGGAGCACACGTCGTAGGTGTCGCGGCTGCCGTGGGTGAGCCGCACCCCGTCGGCGTTCACGGGCAGGGCGTCGGGGTGGGCCAGCGAGAACCACGGCGGCGGAGACGCGGTGGGGGTGGCCAGCGCCACCTGCACGCCCGCCCCGTGCAGCCGGTCCAGCACCCGGTCCAGCCACGCGAAGTCGTACTCGCCCTCGCGCGGCTCCAGCCGCGACCACGCGAACACCCCGACGGTGACCAGGTTGACGCCCGCCCGGCGCATGAGGTCGACGTCCTCGGCGGCGGTCTCCTCCGGCCACTGCTCGGGGTTGTGGTCGCCACCGAACCACAACTGCCGGAGGGGCGGGGTATGCGGCGGGGTCTGGGCGGCCATGTGGGGGACTCCTTAGGTTGGGCGGACGAACGAAGTATGGCGACAACCCTCCGCCCTTGGCACCCCCCACCTCCCGGGAGCGACATGTCCCACGCCCGAACGCCGCGCCCGCGCGGCGTCCGCACCCGCCACCCGGTGTCCTCCTGGGAGGACGCCCTGGTCACCGGCAACGGGCGGGTCGGCGCGCTGGTCCACTCCACCGCCGGTCTCGTCCGCCTCACCCTGGGGCACGAACGCCTCTTCCTGCCCGCCGCCGACGCCCTGCCCGCCCCGGAGACCGCGCGTGTCCTGCCGGAGCTGCGCGCCCTGCTGCTCGCGGGCCGCTCCCGGGAGGCGGCCGAACGCGTCGCCGCGTTCGCCGCCGCCGAGGACCCCGGCTACGCCGGGACACGCTGGATCGACCCGCTGGTCCCGGCGGCCGTGCTCACCTTCGCCCCCCGCGCGCCCGCCCCGGGCGACCCGCTGCGGGAGTGCGACTTCGCCACCGGCGTGGTCACCGAGACCCTGCCGGACGGGACCCGCCACCGCGCCGTGGCCTCCCGGGCCACCGGCACGGTGGCCGTGGAACTGGTCCGGCCCGCCGGCCTGCACGGAACCCTGCGCCTGGCCCTGCCGCCGGGATCGCCGGAGCCGCCGGTGCGGCTCGCCGCCGAAGTCACGGCGGCCCCGGACCGGCTGCGCCTGCACGTCCGCTTCCCGGACCGTCCCCCCGGCGCCCCGCCCGCCGCCCCCACCGGCTACACGGTCGAGTGCGTCCTCACCGCCACCGGCGGCACCCTCCGCCCCGCCCCCGACGCCCTCCACCTGCACGGCGTCCGACGCCTGGAGATCGTCGTCCGCGTCACCGTCGACCTCCCCGCCGCCCCGCCCGAGGAAGCCGCGGCGCACCGTGCGGCCTCGCACCGGGACCTCATGGACCGGTTCCGGATCGACCTGGACGGGGCGCCCGGCGAGGGGACCACCCCGACGCACCTGGCCCGGCTGGTGGACGCCGGGCGGTACGCGATCGTGTCGAGCAGCGGCGGGCTGCCGCCCACCCTCCAGGGGGTGTGGAGCGGCACCTACGACCCGCCCTGGCGGTCCGGGTACACCTTCGACGGCAACCTGTTCTCGGCCGTGGCCGCCCTGCACGCCACCGGCACCCCCGAGCTCATGCTCCCCGTGTTCGACCTGCTGGAGGGCATGCTCGGCGACCTGCGCGAGAACGCCCGCCGCCTGTACGGCTGCCGGGGCGTCCTGGTGCCCGCGCACGCCTCCACCTCCGGGCGCCACCAGCACTTCGGCCCGGTGTGGTGCCTGACCTGCTGGACCGCCGGGGCCGCCTGGGCGGGGCGGCTGTACTGGGACCACTACGCCCACACCCGCGACCGGGACTTCCTGCGCGACCGGGCACTGCCGTTCCTCACCGAGGCGGCCCTGTTCCACGAGGACTTCCTCACCGCCGACGGGTTCGTCCCCTCGTACTCGCCGGAGAACACCCCCGCCGACGCCGACGGCCAGGCCTGCGTCAACGCCACCATGGACGTCGCCGCCGTCCGCGACCTGTGCCGCAACCTCATGCGCGCGCACCGGGCCCTGGGCCGGCCGGGCGGGCGGCGGTGGGCGGCCCTGGCCGCCCGGCTGCCCGCCTACCGGGTCGCGCCCGGCGGCGAGCTCGCCGAGTGGGCGGGCCCCGCCGGGCCGCTGGAGCAGGCCGAGCACCACGCCCACCGGCACGCCTCCCACCTGTACCCGCTCTGGTACGAGCCGGACCCGGCCTTCGCCGCGCCCCGCCTGCGCGCGGCGGCCGCGGCGGCGGTGCGCGCCCGCCTGGACTGGTGGCGGGGCGAGGAGTCCGACGAGATGGCGTTCGGGCTGGTCCAGCTCGGCCTGGCGGCGGCCCGCCTGGGGGAGGCGGCGCGGGCGCACGCGGCGCTGGGGATGCTGGCCTCCCGTTACTGGCGGCCCACCCTGACCCCCACCCACAACCGGGGAGAGCTGTTCAACGTGGACATCGGCGGCGGCCTGCCCGCGGTCGTCGCCGCGATGCTGCTGGGCTCCACCGAGGGCCGCGCCGACCTGCTGCCCGCCCTGCCGGGGACGTGGACCGCGGGCCGGGTGGCCGGGCTGCGCGGCCGGGGCGGGCTCATCGTCGACGTCCTGGAGTGGGAGCGGGGCCGGGCGCACGCCCGGCTGCGGTCGGTGGAGCCCCGGAGCGTGGTGGTCGCGTTCCCCGACGGGACCCGGCGCCGAGTGGACTGCGATCCCCGGCAGGCCATTTCCCTGCGATTTCAGACTTTTCTCCATGACCAGAGTCGAAGCGCTTCGAAAAAGTTCCCCTGACCCCTCTTGCCGCGCCCCCGAAGCGTATTCACACTGATCGGGAATTGGCGCCCTCCCGGGACCCGGAATC